>QMPS01000079.1 GCA_003648675.1 Aquificota bacterium | reverse complement strand
GCCAGCCAGAATATGGGGAAGTACTTAGAACCTAATGCTACACATTGAGGGGTCAGGTATAAGGGTGTCTCTATGAGCACGGGTTTCAACCTCCATCTTGTTTTAGAGCCGATTCTAGTGTAATCTTCTTTAGGAAACAATGGAGATAAAATCACTCTTTGCAAGGAGGATGGGAATGGGCAGAGTTAGCAAAGTCCTTTTGCTGGCAGTGGCAGCACTCCTGATTTCGGCTTGTACTGAGACTACAACGAATGTTCAGACGGGGGGACCTACTGTTCAAGAGGTTCTCACCTATCAGGGACCCAAGGCTAGAATCGCGGTGGCCAGCTTCAAATGTAAGGCGGCCCAGTGTGGGGGTCAGATTGGGGACGGTTTGGCGGACATGCTTGCCACAGCTCTCTTTCGCACGGGACGATTTATTGTTTTAGAGAGGGGTGAAGGGTTTGAGGAAATCAAGAAGGAGCTGGAGTTGGCTCAGTCCGAGTATGTAAACCGGCGCCAGGCAGCCCAGAAGGGGCACATAGAATCCGCCGATGTTCTAGTGGTAGGGGCTATTACCGCCTTTGAGCCCAATTACACCGGGGGTGGCGGAGCCGTTGGTGGTCTCTTTGGCACTGTGCTGGGGGGCGTAGGAGCCAAGATGAAGAACGCCTATATCGCAGCGGACCTCCGCTTGGTGGATGTGAGAACGGGCAGGGTCATCAATGCCACCACTGTGGAGGGGAAGGCCACCAGCTGGGGAATTGGTGGTGGCCTCGGTGCTAGGGTGAGCAGGCATGTCTATCTGGGTGGTGCTTTGGGCGCTTATAAAAATACACCCATGGAGAAGGCTATCCGGGTTATGCTCCAGAACGCCATTAATGCCATTGCCCAGATGGTGCCTCAGAGCTATTACCGTTACGGTGATACGGTCCAGCCTGTGGGTGCTCCTGCTCCTTCTGTCTCTGGCCCTGCTGCTGGTTATGTGAGCTTTCCCCAGGTGAAAGTGATGCACGTGGTGAAGACGGCCAATGTGAGATCGGGTCCCGGGACCACCCATTCCATCATCGCCAAGGTGATGGTGGGCACTACCTTGAAGGCTATGGGTAGGCAGGGTAGTTGGTACCAGGTCACTCTGCCCGATGGCAGGATCGGGTGGATCTATGGGACTCTGGTGAGTGAATAAGTAGTTTGGAGAGGTAAAAAGGGGGGCACCTTTCGGTTCTCCCCTTTTTGTTAATTTGGGCTCTGTGGAATTGACAGCCAAACCTCGAAAGTTATAGCACCCTCTACCTCTTGGAAGTGGTTGGTGGCTGGTGCTGCCCCCGGACTTCAAATCCGGTGAGCCCCCCAAAAGGGGGCTGGTGGGTTCGATTCCCACCCACTTCCGCCAACCCTTTTTACAAGCTGATTTATAGAGATTACCCCCTTGGTTAGAGTCGTTTTTTCCCTCTTCAGAAGCTTGGTATTCATTGGGTGTTCATCAAGCTGGAATAACTCCGATACCAGGCGCAGTCTCCGTTGACTCTTACGGTGTGCTGATCGTTACTGATCCAGCCAACCTATCGGAACAACAACGCGGACTTTCGTTTGGTGCGGTCTGTCGGCTCCCTGTAGGATTGTCTTGGATCTTGAGGTTCTGAATTTATAGTGAACCGATTTTCTTTCTTGAGCTTGAGTCCCGGAGGTCTTGCGAATCTCGCCATTCTCCGGCTCTCGGAGGGTTTTCAAAAGGGTGGATTATTTCTTGTCTAAGGTGTTCTGGTTGTAGTCCGATTTTTTTGACCAAAGGACGAAAACTCTATATTCCCGTTTTAGTATTTACGGCGGGTTCCGGCTTTGATTGCTGTGGTGATTTTGGTATTTAACTCAATATGCCTCAATTACAGATACCAGGTTATAAAATAGAAAATATCATAGGCCGTGGTGGGATGGCCACGGTCTATAGGGCTATCCAGATAAAGCTGAACCGGGTGGTAGCCTTAAAGGTGCTGGATCCTTTGTTAGCCCGGGACCCTGCCTTTACCAGTCGGTTTTTAAAAGAGGCTCTCACTGTTGCCCAGCTAAATCACCCCAGTATCGTTATCGTCCATGATGTGGGTGAAGCGGGTGGGCTTCACTACATTGCCATGGAGCTTATAGAGGGGCCTTCCCTTAAGGAGGTGCTTAAAGAGGAAGGGTCTCTATGCCTGCTCCAGTTGAAACTCCCCAGTGATTCCAGTTCAAAGTCCCCACTGATTCCAGTCCAAAGTATCCACCCACTTTTGTGGAAAGGATCCAGTTTTACCTGGATCCTGGAACAGGTGGGGACTTTGCTGCAATGGGTGGATACTTTGGTCCAATGGGCTTCACTTCTGGCTTTGGTCCATCACAAAGGCTATGTCTCCTTCGATTTCAACATCAGGGGAGGGGGCATAGCAAACAGGAGGCTGTCCAAAAGATCGATCAAAGAGGTGTTGCGTCTCAAGTACGAGGCAGGTTTATCCAACAGGGCCATAGCCAGGAGCTGTGGCATAAAGAATGTTAGGCAGGTGCCACCCAAACATGAGAACAACAAGGGCAAGGGAGCGAAAGGCGAGCAGGGAAATCAGCATAGTCCCCAAAGCCAGCCTAACGGTCAAAAGTAGGGTTTTGGGTATCTCTTTGGCGGCGGTGTTGATTGTGTTCCCTACAGACAGAGCCACGGCAGGATCTTTATCCCTTCCCTCACATAGGCCTTCTCTCCGGCGTATATGAGGATAGATTTTTCCAACTTCTCCCTGGCAAGATGGGAGTAGTAGATGAGGTTTTTGAGTTGATCTCTGGTCACTGTGGCTCCTGCCTTTGCCTCTATGGCGATTAGCCTGTGTCCTTTCTCTATGAGAAAGTCTATCTCGTGGCCGGTCTGGTCCCTCCAGAAGTAGAGGGGTGGTTCTTCTCCCCTGTGGGAAAAGGCCTTGTACAGCTCGGTAAACACGAAGTTTTCAAAGATGTTGCCCCTCAAAGGATGGAAGGGAAGATCCTGGGGGCTTTTCACTTCTAAGAGGTAACACAGCAGGCCGGTGTCGTAGAAGTAGATTTTGGGGCTTTTGACCACCCTCTTTGAAAAGCTTTGGTAATGGGGCTTGAGGAGGTGAATCACGAAGGCGGCTTCCAGAAGGGAGATCCACCTGCGGGCGGTGGTGTGGGAAATGCCGGCATCGGATGCCAGAGAGGAGAGGTTGAGCAGCTGGCCCACCCTCCCTGCACATAAACGGAGAAAACGCTGAAAGGTGCCCAGGTCTCCCAGGCGACTCAGGTCCCGGATATCTTTTTCTACGTAGGCCGTGTAGTAGGAAGCCAGCCAGTCCCTTGCGGGGAGGTTCCTGTGGTGTATGGGAGGGAAGAGGCCTTTGAAGAGGATCTCTTCCAAAGGAAAGGGAGGGGAGTGCTCAAGTTGGGGGTCTCCCAGTTCTTCTAAGGATATGGGTAGAAGGCCCAGGAGTTCCCTGAGGCTAAAGGGTAAAAGGGTGAGAAAGAAGGTTCTGCCGGCAAGGCTTTGGGTGACCCCTCTCATGAGTTGGAACCTGCCTGATCCGGTGAGGACAAAACGCCCAGGCCGGGGGTCTTGGTCTATGATGACCTGGACATAGGAGAGGAGCTCTGGGACCCGTTGCACTTCGTCGAAGATCACTCCTTTGGGAAGGTAGTGGGAAATGAGTCCTCTTGGGTCTGCTAGAGCGAAGGATCTCATTTCGGGGTCTTCAAGGTTTATGGAGCTGTAATGGGGGAGGGTCTTTCTTACCAGCACGGTTTTCCCTGACTGCCTCGGCCCAATGATGGTTACAGAGGGAAAGTGTTGCGAGGCCTCCCTGAGCTTCGCCTCTAGGAATCTCTTCTTGTACTGGGTTTTGTCTGGCATGGTCATGGCTTGACAAATTGAACATGCCACGTTCAATTTGTCAAGATTTTGGTTCTATGCCATTCGACTTCAGGGAGACACCTAAAAACAGCGCATACTGGGGATTTTGCATTGAGGGGGTCACAAGACAGGTCTTGAGTTTGGCAATTTTTCGACAGACATAAGCAAACTGAGATGATGCCGATTGTTTGGACAGGTTCGGGACTCTGTTAAGCTTCCTTTCCTTATACCATTAGACTGCTTCATGCAGCGCCTCCAACCCTTTTAGGTAAACTTTATCAGGGTTTCTGTACCCTCAAGGCCTGGTGAGGCCTCACATGGATGTTCCAGGGAAGGAGGAGGATGGCTTTTCTGGGTGTTCCTCAAAACCTCCCGTACTTCCAGAGCCCCCTTTTCCCTCTTTTGGCCTTCCTTTCCAGGTAAGGGAATTCCGATAGGATCCAGTCCTTTTTGGGCCTCATGGGGAAGGGAAAAGATAGTCTCGCTCGGGCGTAGCCATTTTCTATGAGGAGGGCGTTCAGCATGCCTTCCCGCACATAGACATAGCCCATGAGGCGGCCCTGGGGGTCTCTTTTAATCCAGTCGAACTCCACGTGGACCCATCCGTCGGGGTATATGAGGCTTTCGGCAAACTCTTTGGCTTCTATTCCCATCTTCAGAAGGGTATGGGGATCCATTTTTAGGTATCTGGCCCTTCTTAACAGGGCAGGGCCCCAATGGGCAGGTGGGGTATTGACTCCCAAGAGGATAAGGGTTTGCTCTTTTCCCTTCCATTCTACCCGGAGGGTGTCCCCAGCGATGACCCCCACCACCTTCATTTTCTCCCTGCCTAGGTTGGAGGCAAAGGCGGGGAGGGAGCAAAGAAGAATGGCCACAAGGCCCGGTAACAGTAGAATCTTCTTGTTCATGTACCTTCCTCTTGTGCTGATGTTCTTCTAATCTTGCTCCCAGATCCTTTCTGTCAAGCAAAGAAGCTTCTCCGGTAGGGAAGCGGCTTTGTGGATGAAGGCTAGAGTTTGGGTGGTTTGTGCCTGTGGCCATCACCGAAACTCCGAGTTCAAGGCCAGATTCCAGGGCGTTTAATGCGATAGATTTTTGGGGGTCACTCTCATGGATCCTGCGGAGAGCGGAGTGATGGTTTTGCCAGGACAGTTGACAGACACAATATTTGTGTCTATCCTTTGCAAAGGAGGTGATGATCATGGCTGGTGCGGTGGGCAAAGTTAGGACT
>QMPS01000078.1 GCA_003648675.1 Aquificota bacterium | reverse complement strand
GGACGGGCCCAGGAGATGGCCTTGGCCCTGGCCTTGGAGTTAGAGGGCTGGCCCGGCTCCTTTTTGGTGGCGGGCACCGACGGTATTGACGGGATGACCCCGGCTGCCGGCGCTTTTGGTGATGGGACTACGGTGGACCGGGCCAGGAGGAGGGGACTGGTTCCTTTGGGCTATTTGGACAATAACGACTCGTACGCCTTCTTCAAGGCCTTGGGTGACCTTTTTATTACGGGCCCCACGGGCACCAACGTTATGGACGTGGCCCTCTTTTATCTGCCGTGAGAGAGCCATGGATTTAGGAGCCTTCAGGATCTTTGATAGCCATTTTCACATCATCGACAGGCGCTTCCCCTTGGTTCCCCAACCAGGGCTACCTGCCTCCGGACTTTACCTGTCGGGACTATCTCAAGGCTGTAGAGGGTCTGAAGGTGGTGGGAAGGGCTGTGGTTTCCGGTTCTTTCCAGGCCTTCGATTATACTTAATCTATTGGATGCTCTGGAACGACTGGGTCCCGGCTTTGTGGGGGTGGTGAACCTCCGGGTCACGGCTTCTGATGAGGAGATCCTTATGCTCCACGAAAGGGGGGTACGGGCTGTGCGTTTCAACCTATATCGAGGAGGTTCTGAGACCCTGGAGCATTTAGAGACCCTGGCCCATAGGATCCTTTGCGACAACGCTGTGGAGTTTTATCGCCCCTTTTGTTGATATACCGGCGTAGGTTCTAGTATTCTGAGTTCCTCAAGTCTTTGAGGGTCGGAGGGAGGTTGAGATGGGCAGAAGGTCGGAGGAGTTCTATAGAGAGGCCTGCAAATATCTGCCCGGGGGGGTGAACAGCCCTGTTAGGGCGTTCAAGGCCGTGGGGGGTACGCCCTTTTTTGTGGCTAAAGGTCGGGGTTCTAGGCTGTGGGATGTGGATGGCAAGGAGTACATAGACTACGTGGCCTCTTGGGGCCCCCTCATCCTGGGCCACGCCCACCCCGAGGTGGTGGAGTTTGTTTCCCAGGTGGCGGCCAGGGGCACCAGTTTTGGTGCTCCTACGGAGTTGGAGGTGGAGCTGGCCAGGAGGGTTGTGGAGGCTGTGCCTTCCATAGAGATGGTACGTTTTGTCAACTCGGGTACCGAAGCCACTATGAGTGCCCTGCGCTTGGCCCGGGGCTATACGGGTAGAGACAAGATCGTTAAGTTCGAGGGTTGCTACCATGGTCATGTGGACTATCTCCTGGCCAAGGCGGGCTCGGGAGTTCTCACCTTCTCCCTTCCTGGCACCCCGGGGGTGCCACAGGACTTCACTCAACACACCCTGTTGGCCACTTTTAATGATCTGGACTCGGTGGAGCGGCTCTTTCGGGAAGTGGGAGAGGAGATTGCTGCCGTCATTGTGGAGCCTATAATGGGCAATGCAGGGGTGATACCTCCTAAACCCGGTTTTTTGGAGGGTTTGAGGGCCATTACTCAGGAATACGGTGCTCTCCTTATCTTCGACGAGGTGATCACGGGTTTTCGGGTCTCTTATGGGGGAGCTCAGGAGCTCTACGGCGTTACACCAGATCTCACATGTCTGGGTAAGGTGATCGGGGGAGGTCTGCCCGTGGGAGCCTACGGTGGCAGAAAGGAGATTATGGAGTGCGTAGCTCCCCTGGGACCTGTTTATCAGGCGGGTACCCTGTCGGGGAATCCTTTAGCCATGGCGGCTGGTCTCAAGACACTGGAGGTTCTGGCCAGACCTGGTACTTACCGGCAGTTGGAGGAGAGGGCAGCGGCTCTGGAATCAGGTATAAAGGAGGCCCTGAGTCGAAGGGGTATTCCCGGCGTGGTGAACCGGGTGGGTTCCATGATGTGTCTCTTCTTCACCAGAGAGGAGAAGGTGGAGACCTATGCCCGGGCTCTGACCAGTGATACCCATCTCTACTCCAAGTACTTCTGGACCATGCTGGAAGGCGGAGTGAATCTGGCCCCTTCCCAGTTTGAGGCAGCCTTCGTTTCCACTGCCCATAGTCCAGAGGACATAGAGCGGACCTTGGAGGTGGGAGGAAAGGCACTGAGCACTTTGGTGTAGGGGACTTCCCGAAAGAGGCTGCTAAGAACCCCATGTACGCTTATGCCCATCTACGCATCTACCCTTTTCTGCCTTCGATAAACAGGGTTTGTTATATTTTTGGGGTGAGAGCATTGACGGTCTAACCCTCGCCTGTTAAATAGGGTGCCGATTTTGAGATTTTGAGAACAATGGGACCTGTTAAATATAAAAGGGATTCAGGATGGTTAAAGCGGATAATCTCTCTCAGCGCTTTGGGCATGACTTTGGTTATCGCCACCATGATAGGCTTTGCTTTGGGTTACTACCTCGATACCCGCTTCGGCACCAAACCGTGGTTGTCATTGGCTTTTTTTTTGTAGGAGTGATCTCAGGCTTTTATACGGTGTTTAGAGAGGTTTTCAAAGAGATCAAAAGGGAAGAGAGAGAATCCAGGGATGAAGGTGATTAAAAGAATGGAGCGCAGGGGATGGCTGCTCCTGGCTTCTATGGTCGTGGTGAGTCTCTTCTGGAGGGACGCCAAGGTGACTCTGGGGGTGTTGCTGGGGGGAGGAATAGCCTTGGCCGATATATGGCTGATAAGAACCCTCTTCTCGGGGTTGGTAAAAGAGGGTAGGGGAAAGGCCCTTTTTGTGGTGCAGCTCGTTAAGTATTTGATTCTGGCTATTATTTTGGGGATCCTCTTCTTCCTCAAACTGGTCAGTCCCTTGGCAGTTCTGGTGGGGCTCTCTCTTCTGGTGTTTATGCCCCTCATAGGGCTTCCCCGCTTAGAGAGAGAGCTGGAGGAGGTGGCTTAGCCATGTACGAACCTTATGCTTTTAACCTGTTGCCTGAGCATTACAAGTATATTTTCCTCACGTGGGTGGTCATGGCCATCATGGTGGTATTGGCTTTGGTGGCTCGTAAGGGTCTCACTCTGATTCCCAAAGGATGGCAGAATTTCATGGAGTCCTATGTGGAGGGAATGCTGAGCTTTATGAGCGATATTATGGGGGGGCACGATGCCAGGCCTTATTTCCCACTCATAGGGACCCTGTTCCTCTTCATCCTCATTAGTAACTGGATAGGCTTGGTGCCAGGCTTTATTGCACCCACCTCCAATTGGAATACCACCATAGCACCGGCCATAGTGGTGTTCTTCTATTACCATTACGTGGGTATCAGGAAGCAGGGTGTGCTGAAGTACTTCAAGCACTTCGGAGGCCCGGTGTGGTGGTTGTCTCCTTTGATCTTCGTTCTAGAGACCATAGGGCACTTTGCCAGGGTTCTTTCGCTCTCTATTCGTCTATTTGGCAACATCTTCGGCGAGGAGAGCCTCTTCGTGGTCCTGTTTTCCCTGGTACCCTTGCTGGTTCCTGTTCCCATTATGTTTCTATCCATCTTCTTTGGGTTTATCCAGGCCTTGGTCTTCACAATGCTGTCCATCGTTTACATAGCATTGGCAGTGGAAGAGGAGGAGCACTGATGTTGGGGGGAAAGAGAGAAAAAATCATTATCAAGAAAGGGGGGAATTGGATGTCGAAGAAGGTGTTTTATGGGATTGTTGCTTCGCTTTTTGTCCTTCTGGCGGTCTCTCCTGCCATGGCTGAGGAAGCGGCGGCTAGTTTGGAGCTGAAGTTGGCGGCTTTCGGCATGCTTAAATATGCTGCTATCGCTGCTGGTTTTGGCCTCGGTTTCGCCGCTGGTCTCTGCGGTATAGGCCAGGGTCTTAGTGTTAAAAGTGCTATGGAAGGTATTGCCAGGAATCCTGAGGCCTCTGGTAAGATTACTGTGGGCATGATCATTGGTCTGGCCATGATCGAGGCTCTTACCATTTATTCCCTGGTTGTGGCTCTCATCATCCTCTTTGCTGATCCTTTCAAGGCTGTGCACATCATTCTGGGATAGTCTCCGAGGATAATTCAGTTTTTTAGTTTAGTAGGGGGGATTGACATCCCCCCTACTATTATTTACCTTTTGTGAAAG
Source organism: Aquificota bacterium (assembly GCA_003648675.1). Lineage (GTDB taxonomy): Bacteria > Thermosulfidibacterota > Thermosulfidibacteria > Thermosulfidibacterales > B14-G1 > B14-G1. Next base: position 1,153 of record QMPS01000078.1, on the reverse strand, counting down.
TTACCACATGGAGGGTGCGCATGCGGAGATTCAAGATTCCTGAGGTGACCGTTGGAAGACTTTCCCTCTACTTACGCTGTCTCAATGAGCTGGAGGAGGAGGGAATAGAAGTAGTCTCATCATTGGATCTGGGGAGGCGTTGCGGTGTGAACCCAGCCCAAATCAGGAAGGATCTGGCTTACTTTGGAGAGTTCGGTACCAGGGGCGTAGGTTATTATGTGAAGGAGCTGAAAGAGGACATCAAACGGGTCATGGGTCTCAATAAGATCTGGGAGGTGGCTCTGGTAGGGGTGGGCAATCTAGGTACAGCTCTCCTACGCTACCGGGGATTTCAGCAGCATGGTTTTAAACTCTCAGTGGCCTTCGATATTCAGACTGAGGGTAAGGAAATCCCTGAAGGTTGCCAGCTCTATCACGCTTCAGAGATGGAGAGGGTGATAAAGGAGAGGGGAATAAAGCTGGCCATAATCAGCGTTCACTACTCCCAGGCCCAGGAGGTGGCCGAGAGGTTGGCCAGGGCCGGTGTTAAGGGAATTCTTAATTTTGCCCCTGTGAGGATTCGCCTCCCCAGGGGAGTGGTAGTGAGAAATGTGGACATGGGAACAGAGCTGGAGATTCTCACTTTTTACCTCACAATGAAGGGAACCAGATAGAAGAAGGCCCACCCATGAGGGTGAGGCCTTCCCGTCTATTATATATCGAGAGGTGTCTGCAGAGACCTAACGTTTTCTCCACTGGAAGCCCCTGCGGGCTTTGTGGCGACCGTACTTCTTCCTTTCAACAATTCTGGCATCTCTAGTGCAGAGTCCGGCCTTTTTCAGGGTGGGTCTTAGATTTATGTCATAGTTGGTGAGAGCTTTGGCGATGCCGTATCTCACTGCGTCGGCCTGGCCCGATACACCGCCCCCTTTCACGTTCACTTTTATATCGAACTGCCCCTCGGTCCCTGTCAGTTTGAGGGGTTGAAAGATGAGGGCTCGGAGGGTTTCTCTGGGAAAATAGTTTTCTAGAGGTCTATTGTTGATGGTGATCTCTCCCGTACCCGGCTTCATCCAGACCCGGGCTATGGCATTTTTTCTCTTGCCTACACCGTGGTAGATCTCCGTGGACATCTATCTCCTCCTTAAAGTTCCAGCTTGACAGGTTTTTGGGC
>QMPS01000077.1 GCA_003648675.1 Aquificota bacterium | reverse complement strand
GTTGGAACCGATGCTGATAACACATGACAAGATCAGCAACCGGATCGCTTTTTCCATTATCATTGGAGCCCTCATCATCGGCTCTGCCCTGATAGTTTTATCCAAAACCCCTCCCTTCATGTTTGGCATATCGATTATTGGCATCGTTGGTTTTGTGGTGGCAGGCCTGATGGGTATGTGGCTTCTTATAGCCATTTTGAGAAGGGGAAAGCTATGAGACGATGAAAGGAGATACGCCCGATGAGGATCACCTTAGTGTATGACAATACGGTTTGCAGGCGGGAGCTTACCGCCGATTGGGGATTTTCCTGCCTTATAGAGATGGAAGGTAGTCCAAAGATCCTCTTTGATACAGGCGCAAAAGGCCATATCCTTTTGAGCAATATGGAGAAGCTTGCAATTGACCCTTCTACTGTCGAAATTGTCGTCATCTCCCACTTCCACTGGGATCACACAGGCGGCCTTCTAGACCTCCTCCAGATACACGGTGGAAAAGAGGTTTTTCTCCACTCCGCTTTCTCCATCACCTTCGCCAGTGAAGCAGAGCACCTAGGGGCTAAGGTCATCATAGAGGACCGGATGAAAGAGATAACTCCTGGGGCAATGACCACAGGTGTCCTGCCCGGCCCCCTCCTCGAGCAAGGGCTCCTCATCCATGGCTCCACAGGCTGGGTCCTTCTGACAGGCTGTGCCCACCCGGGCATTGTAGCCATGGTGGAGACAGCCACCAAACTGGCAAAGGAACCTCTCCACCTAGTCATGGGAGGATTCCATCTCATGAACCTCCCTGCTCCTCAAGTAGCCGCTGTGGCCCGCCAACTCCTAAGCCTAGAAGTAGCCCTGGTAGCTCCGTGCCACTGCACAGGAGACACGGCTATAGAAACCTTTGCCAGCATCTACGGAGAGCGGTGTCTTCCAGTCGGCGCCGGCTTACTAATGGAGGTGTAAAGTGAATAAAGAAGACAAAAGGGTCATAGTCCTGCCATCTATCCTAAGAAGGGGCAACCGGAGACTCTGGCTGGTGAATCCCCGCAAGTACAGAGCCAAGGTGGACTTCCGCCCTCCCTGGGGTCTTGTCGTCCATCCCGACAATGTGAAGATTGCGCCCTACGGGATCAAAAGGGCAAAGCTGGAATGGAAACCCTACTGGAGCAACGGCTCATTAGATCTTAAGGTGAAGACCCGGGACTACAAGTACCATCTGAGGGTGGATATTTTGAGATGACCTTTGAGAGGGGCCCATCTTCCCTATAGGGGAAAGGCCTTCATCCCCCCACAGCCCCATCCTGAAGGGGCCGGATGTAGGTGATGCGGTCTATACGAAAAGTCTTCACCCGACCCTCGGGGGTGCATAGGGCCTTGAGATAGTGAACTTCACCTGTGGAGAAGAGTGCCAGGGGCGAAATACACCGCCGACCCTGGGTATCCCCACCATCATAGAAAATCTCCAAGACCTTCCCCTCCCTAACAGCAAGGAGGAGCCTCTCCACCCGGCTGTCCCTTTTGCCCACCTCGTCCCAGCGGGCCTGGTAACGGAGCATAGAATCAGGTGGGCCAAACAGGGAGAAAAGGTCAGACACCTTGTCATGGGGCCCCAATCCAAGCTTCTGCATCATGCCCACAAAGATGTAGGCTGTGTGTCGGGCGTCGGCCAAGGCCCGATGACAGCCTTTAAAAGGGCTCCTCCAAACATGGATTAAATGGGACAAGCTGTGATCGGCCACCTCTGGGAAATGGCGGCGGGATATGCGACGGGTATCCAACACGGGATTGTCCAAAAGAGGAATACCCCTGCGCTGAAAATTTATGGAAAGCACCTTGAGATCAAAAGAGGCGTTATGGGCTACCAGAATACTCCCCTTTACAAACTCTCTGAATCTGTGGGCCACCGCTTTAAAGGGAGGGGCGTGACGCACCATGGCATTGTCTATGCCATGGATTCTCACCACCTTCTCAGGAATAGACACGGGAGGCTTCACCAAGCTAACGAAGGTGTCCACCATCCTCCCACCCTGCAGCTTGGCTGCACCCAACTCCACGACGTGGGAGAGGGGAGAAAGCCCCGTGGTCTCTGTATCAAAAACCACTATGGGTACATCTTTTATAAGCAGAGGCTCCAAAAGTATTCTCCTTTCAAAACTCACCCACTGATACCATACTCCTCCTCATCCCTGCGATTCAAGAGAATAATACCGAGGCCTTCCCCTAAACGGATCGCCTAATTCCCCACCACCAACTCCAGAACCTGGGTGAGATGAGAGATGGTATGATGGGGTTTGGGCAGATGATCTGGATACCCTTTACCTTCAGGATCGAAATGCACAGCTCCCATACCCACCCTCAAAGCCCCCAACACATCGGCCTCCGGAGTGTCCCCCACATGAAGGGTGGCCTCAGGCCTCACTCCCATGTGATAAAGGGCCATACGGAAGATCTCAGGTCTAGGCTTTCTGTACCTCACCTCCGAAGAGAAGAGGAGCACCCTGAACTTAGGGTAAACACCATAGTGCCTCAGCAGGGCCCGCTCGATCTGACCATGGATGGTATTGGAGATGATGGCCAACTTCACTCCCCGCCTCCTCAACTCCTCCAGAGTCTCCATAGCCCCCGGCAAAGGCCCAGGCAGTCTCTCAAAAACCGCCCTCACGTAGACTTCTTCCAGAGCATCCAAAGGAGCATTCCCAACACTCAACCGCACCACGGTACGCCTGATGACCTCCTCCAGGGGCACCTCGAGGCCCGAAGCCTCCCTTTCTCGATTCATCTCTGTCACCACCTGGTAAAAAGCCTCTTCCACCTTCTCAGGAGGCACACCCAATATTCGGGAAAAAGACTCCACCCGAAGCCTCCTCACCTCTTCCAGCTCCTGGGGAGACAGGAAGCCAAAGAGGGTTTCCCAGAAATCGAAAGTGACCGCCTCTATTTCTCCCATTGTCCTTCCCTCCCACAAATCCTCATCTAACCCCAAGAGAAAAGAAATAGAAACCAAAAGCCAACAGCACTAAGGCACAGACCTTCAAAAGCCACGAATAAGTCCTGGCTCCCATAAATCTCCTCCCAGAAGCCACCAAGCCAGAAACCAAAGAGTACCACGCCAAATCAGCCACAATGTGTCCCACATAGAACACCAGAACCCCCTTCCATCCCTCCTTTAAGGCAATGGTGAGATAAGCCAAGCCAATGGTAGCCCACCAAAGGAACCAGTAAGGATTGGAAAGACTCGTAAGCACCCCTTTAACGGGCAAATCCACCCATCCCCCTCCACCAGTCTCTCCCTCCCCAGGAGAAAAAGGCACCAGAGAGTCTTTATAGGTCTGCCAAGCCAGCCATAGAAGAACCCCTCCTCCCCCCAAACCCAAAACCCTTGTAGCTACAGGCCCCTTAAGGGCCTCTCCAAGTCCTAACACCACTGCAACCACCACAGGGATTTCCAAAACGGCATGGCCCAGTACAATCAGGGGGCCCACTTTGAACCCTCTCCTGGCCGACTCCGCCAGAGTGATGGTAAGAACGGGACCCGGCGAAGCCGCTCCTGAAAAGGCCACCAAGAAGGAGCCCACGGCTATGACAGCCAACCCCTCCACCAGCACCTCCCGAAAACTCTAGGCACAGACTTCTATCAGATGAAAAAGGGAGAAACCAGAGGCCCCATAAGAAACCGCATAAGAAAATTGCACAACTTATAAAAAGTATTTTGTTTATTGATATTTAGAACAACTCGTTTTATCATACTCTCATACAATGAAAGGAATAAGCCGTGAAAACTCTGCCAAAAGGAATCAAACGCAATGCTAGAATTCTTCGGTTCCCCTCCCAGGGGGAGAACATTCCCTTGCCCCTTTACCTCTTATGGGCCCTCCTCTTGGCCATGGGGGCCCCGTTGGGATGGTTCATCCTAGAAAAGGTCCTGAACCTCTCCGCCCCATCCCCCTATCGGGACGTACTTTATACCTACGTCACCTTAGGCACAGCTCTGGCCTTTGCCGTCTTTGCAGGCATCACTGTGACCAGGTTGGAGAGGGAGAGCAAACTCGTCCAAGAACTCTCAAGATCCCGGGCAGAGTTGGAAAGAAAGGAAGAGATGGCTTGTCACGAGTTGGAAATCACCAAGGAAAGAATGCTCAAAATCAGCCAACTGGGGGCCCTCATAGGCAAATCAATCAAAGAGGAGGAGGTCTACTACAAATTGGCACACGCCGCCCACGTAGCCCTTAGCCTCGACAGGGTAATAGTGTACCAGAGAAAGTCGGAAGGACTGGTCATCGTGGAAGCCCGGGGGATAAAGATGAAGGACAAAGATGAAGAAAAGGCCCTGGAAACCCTCATCATTCCTTGCTCCTCAGAGGCAGGGGCAATAGGTGTAGCCTGCCAGGAGAACCGGGCTTTGATCTTCGCCTCGGAGGACTTCATACCCCCCAAATACCGACTAAAACCCCCCTTCGATCGAATCAGAGCCATCCGCTCCCGCTCCTTCCTTCTGGCGCCTGTAAAGATAGATGGAGAAAAGTACGCCAGGGCCATCGTGGCCGCGGACAGAAAGTACAAGAAAGCCGACGTGACCAGTGACGACTTGGTCTCTTTGGAGATCCTGGCGGACATAGCCGCCACCACCCTAGCCCGTTTAACAGTGGAAAAAAAGCTGGAAATCCTGGCCACCACCGACGGCCTCACTGGCATCCTAAACCGCCGCACCTGGATGGAAATGGCAGAGAAAGAGCTCACCAGAGCCCAGAGGTACAAATACCCCTTCTCCATCATCATGTTAGACATCGACGACTTTAAAAGGGTCAACGATTCCTGGGGACACCAGGCAGGAGATAAGGTCCTACAAACCATCGGCTCCATTCTGAAAAAAAACTCCAGAAAAGTAGACCTACCAGGGAGGTATGGTGGAGAAGAGTTTGTTGTCCTCCTTCCCCATACAAGGGGAGAAGTGGCACTCTCGGTGGCAGAAAGGATACGCCGGGCCATAGAAACGGCCAACATGGACGTCCCCATAGTGGTGACCGCCACCTTCGGGGTGTCTTGGTTCGACCCTGAGACCCCTGACTCCACCTTAGATCAAATCCTCCTCAAAGCCGACAAGGCCCTTTACCAAGGAAAGCGCTTGGGTAAAAATAGAATTATAGCCAGCTGGGACATTTCTACGGGAGGAAAAGATGAAGG
>QMPS01000076.1 GCA_003648675.1 Aquificota bacterium | reverse complement strand
TCGGGTGATGGACTTCAGGAGGGCTGTGCTGAAAGCGAGAGGGTTGGCGTCTGGGAAGGGAAGTTGAAGAGCGGCTCATTGGAAAAGGTTGTGAATCCCTTCCAGTGATGAAGATTTCATGATGGTACTCCGAGGTAGGCTTCCCTCACGTGGGGATCCCTCAGCAACTGGTGGCCTGGGCCTCGAAGAACTATTCTCCCGTTCTCCAAGACGCAGGCACGGTCGGCCATTTGGAGGGTGAGGTGGACGTTTTGTTCTGCTAATAGCACAGTGGTGCCCAGGTCTTTGATGCTTTTTATGATGGAAAAGATGTGCTGGGCTGTCTTGGGGGCCAGTCCCAGGCTGGGTTCGTCCAGTAGCAGGAGGAGGGGCTGGGCCATGAGTCCCCTGGCGATGGCCAGCATCTGTTGTTCTCCTCCACTCAGGGTTCCCGCCCGCTGGTTCTTGCGCTCTCTCAGAAGGGGAAAGAGGCGACAGGTTCTTTCTAGGTTCTCCCGGATTCGGTCCCTGGCCCGTGGTAAATAGGCACCCATTTTGAGGTTCTCCAGCACAGTCATGAGAGGGAAAACCCTTCTGCCTTCGGGTACCAGCACTATTCCTTTCTCTGCCACTTTATGGGGGGGAAGCCCTTGGATGGGCTCTTCACGAAAGAGTATCTCTCCCGAAAGGGGTGTGAGGAGGCCGGCGATGGTTTTCAATAGGGTGGTCTTTCCTGCCCCGTTGGCTCCCACCAATGCTACTACCTCGCCCTCTGCCACTGAGAAGGAGATGTCCCTCAGCACATGGGTATCGCCTAGAGCCACTTGGAGGTTGTTTACCTGAAGCACAGGTGTTCTTCTCCCATGTAGGCTTCTATTACTTCGGGGTGGTTGAGGACCTCGTGGGGCAAGCCTTCAGCTATCTTTTTCCCGTAGTTGAGGACCGTTATTCTGTGGGCCAGTTGGACGACGGCTTTGACGTTGTGTTCCACCACCACCATGCTTATGCCTTGGCTCTGAAGGCTTCTCAGAAGCTTCAGCATCTTCTGGGTCTCAGAGGGTGTGAGCCCTCCCATGACTTCGTCCAAAAGGATGAGGGATGGGTCTGTAGCCAAGGCTCTCGCCACTTCCAGCCTCTTTTTTTCCCCTGGAGTGAGGTTTCCTGCTGGGAGGGAGGCTTTGTGGTCCAGGCCTGTAAGTTTGAGGATCTCTTGAGCTTTTTCTCTGACCCTGGGAATAGTCTTCTCCCTTGCCAGGGCCCCTACCATGACGTTCTCCAGGGTGGTCAGTTTTTTGAGGGGTTTCATAATCTGGAAGGTTCTGACCACCCCCAGCTTGCAAATCTTGTGGGGTTTCATGCCGGTGATGTCTCTGCCTTTGAAGAGGATGCGCCCTTTAGAGGGTTTATGGAACCCTGCTATTATATTAAATAAGGTGGTTTTGCCTGCTCCATTGGGTCCTATGAGCCCGAGGATTTCCCCTTCGTAGAGGGTGAGGTCTACCTGAGCCACGGCGGTAAGTCCACCGAAGCGTATAGTCACCCCTTGGAGCTCCAGAATGGGGGCAGATGAGAGCATGGTTTCAATCTCCCTTATGAGAGGAGAGTTGGATTTTCCCCGTGGCTCCCTCCGGAGGAGAAACCACCACGGCTTTACTTCCTTGTATCTGGATGATGAGGGGTGGGAGTCGGTTTTGGTGGGTGTGGCCTTCATTGCTGGTAAACTTCACCGGGCCCAGGGGAGTGGGGAAGGTGGTATGTTCCAGGATCCTTTTTATTTTCTTTCGGCAGGAAGGCTTCTGGGAGCTACACCTTGCCTTTTCCAGGGCTTGAGAGAGAATTGAAAGGGCGGAGTATGTTTCTGCTGCGTGATAGTCTGCCGGTTCTCCGTAGGCCTCTTTGTATTTTATGGCGAATTCCTGGTTCCCGGACCAATTGGCCTGAGGTATCCAGGGTGAGGGGAAGAGAAGGCCGGGTGCAAGGGGTAGGACCTTTTCTAAAAGGCTGGGGGATGAGAGGCCCATGCCGGAGCTGGCCACCAGACAGGGGATTTCTGATGCCTTTAGGTTCTTGTAGAGGGCTACCGTGTCGGTGGCGGAGGAGGCGAGAATAACAAGGGAGGGCTTTCTTGCCCTCACCGCTTTTACGATTTCGGGGTAGTGGTTAGCCCCAGGGGTGTAAACCAAGGCCACGGGTTGGATGGACCACCGTTCCTTTAAGATTTTGGTGAGCTTCTTCTGGAGTTCATGGCCCCACGGTGTGTCCTCATAGAGCAAGGCGGTGGTGGGAGGAGAGGGGAAGAGGGCGACGAGGTAGGATATGAACTCCTCCAGATATTGGCTGCTGGATGGGCAGATCCTGAAGACCCATTGATAGCCCTGGCGGGTGATGCGGTCGGCCATAGATGAAGGGATGATAAGGGGGATTCGGAGCCTCTCGGCCATTCCTGCCAGGGTGAAAGTGGCGTGACTGGAGTAGGCGCCCAGAATGGCTATGGTGTGGGGTGCTTGGAGAGCCTTTGCGAGGGTTTCCTTTTGGCTCAAGAGCTTTTCGTCTACCCACAGGACTTCTAGGTTTTGCCCTTTTTTCTGAGCCTCTTTCAGGGCCAGTTGATAGCCCCTTTTGAGTTTCTCTCCTATGGGGCTTAGGGGCCCTGTGATAGGTAGAACTATGGCTACCTTCCAGGTTGGGGGTTGGGATTGGACTTTATGCCAGGAAAGGACCAGGCTGAGAAGGACCAGGACTGCTGCAAATAGAACTCTGGGCAAGGTAGAGGGTCTCATGGTTGTACTCTATCCTGCCCGTATCTTTTTGTGAAGGGGCTTTTAGACACCCAAATATGCCTTTTTCACTTCTTCCGATTCTTCCAGCTCTTCTCCTCTGCCCTCCATGGCCACCTTCCCTTCGGCCAATACGTAGGCATAGTCGGTGATGGCCAGAGATAGATGGGCGTTCTGCTCTACCAGGAGCATGGTTATGCCTTCTTCTTTGAGTTTCTGGATGGTCTCGAAGACTTCTATCACCAGTTTGGGGGCTAGGCCCAGGCTGGGTTCGTCGAAGATGAGCACTTGGGGGTCGGCCATGAGTCCCCTGGCGATGGCCAGCATCTGCTGCTCGCCTCCGCTGAGGGTGCCGGCTCTCTGGGATAGGCGTTCTTCTAGCCTGGGGAAGAGGGCTATGGCGTGTTCCATATTTTTCTTCAAGTTGGTCCTAGCCTTTTTGTTGAAAGCTCCCATCTCCAGGTTCTCTAGAACCGTCATTTCAGGGAAGATCATCCTGCCTTCGGGTATCATGATTAGCCCCTTAGTGGCCCTCTCGTGGGGGGAGAGGCGGGTGATGTCCTCTCCCTGGAAGGTGACTTTTCCTTTCCACACGGGGAGGATGCCCGTTATGGCTCTAAGGAGGGTGGTTTTACCCGCACCGTTGGCCCCTAGGATGGTGGTGAGGTTTCCCACGGGGACTTCTAGATTAATGCCCCATAGAATCTGGACTTCTCCGTATCCCGTCTCCAGGTTTTCCACTTTTAATGCTGGTTGGGCCATTATCCACTCCTCCTCTTGTCCTTCAAGAGTTTCAGCGCCAAATCGGGATCGCCTAGGTAGGCTTCCACCACTTGAGGATCGTTGGCCACTTCTTCAGGGGTTCCTTCGGAGATTTTCCGCCCGTAAACCAGGGCCATGACCCTATCTGAGACGTTCATGATGGCGTGCATTAGGTGCTCTATCATTAGGATGGTGATGCCTTTCTCCTTTATGGCCTTGACCACCTCCAGCATACTGGAGAGCTCCATGGGATTCAAACCCGCTAGCACCTCGTCTAGCAGGATGACGTCTGGGTCGGAGGCTAAGGCTCGGGCCATCTCCAAGCGTTTCTTTTCAGGCACGTTGAGTTTGCCCGCCAGAATTTCGCCCTTTTCTGCCAGCCCTACAAATTCCAGAACCTCTTGGGCCTTTTTCCGGGCTTCGGGCAGGCTGGCGTTGCCTTTACCAAAGCAGGCGCCCACCATGACGTTTTCCACAACGGTAAGGTCGTTGAGGGGCTTAACGATCTGGTGGGTTCGAGCAATACCCAGTCTGGCTCGGGCATTGGGGGGAAGGGAGGTGATGTCCTTGCCTTTAAACTTCACCCGTCCCTTGTCAATCTTGAAGACCCCGCTTATGGCGTTGAACAGGGTGGTTTTCCCTGCTCCGTTGGGCCCGATGATTCCCAAGATTTCTCCTTCTTCTACCTGGAAGGTGACGTCGCTTAGGGCCACCAAGCCTCCAAAGGTTTTTGTCACGTCTTCTGTTTGGAGGATCATTCTAGTATCTCCCTGAGTTTCTTGGACTTTTCTCTAATGAAACCGATGATGCCCTGTGGCGTGAAGAGAACGATGAGCAGGAGAATCACCCCTGAAATGGCCATGTGCAGATTCTTGAAGAGGGGATTTACCAGGAGGAATCCCTTTAGCCTTTCATAGACCAAGGCGCCGGTTACAGCTCCCGTTACGTTGCCGTAGCCTCCCAGCATCACCATGAAGATCATCTCGATGGATTTGATGAGGTGAAAAGCGTCGTGGGGCTCGATGTTGCCAGCTTTGAAGAAGAAGACAGCGCCTACCATCCCCGGGAAGAAGGCCGATGCGGCATAGGCTAAACTTTTGTATCTCTTTGCGTTAACTCCCAGAATGATGGCAGCGTCTTCGTCTTCTCTAATGGCCATGAGGCCCAGGCCAAACTTGGACTTTTTAATAAGGTATGCGGCAATGACTGTGATGATGGTGAGGGCTGCCATGGTGTAGTAAGAGAACCAGATGGCCCTGGCTGCTCCTCCATAGGCTTTATAGATCCTGAAGTTGAAAAAGAGGCCTTCAGCGCCCCCTATGAAGTTCAGGTTATTCACCAGGGCCTTTACCGCCTCGTTGACACCGATGGTGGCTATGGCGAAGAAGGCCCCTCGAAGTCTGAGGACTGCCTCTCCCAGGGCGAAGGCGGCCATGGCAGCTCCCACACCCCCCAGGATCATGGCGGGTATGAGGTGAATCCCGTGGAACTTCATTAGGTAAAAGGCCACGTATCCCCCTATGCCGTAAAAGACGATGTGCCCGAAGCTTACGTACCCCGTGTATCCCAGAATGATGTTCAAGCTCACCGCCAGGGTGACATACATGAGGATGAGAAAGACCCCTTCTCGGGTGGTGACAGAGCCGGTAACGGGGGGAATGAGTACGATGATCAGTAGTACAGGAATGAGCCAGAAGAGGGTTTTTCCTTTGCCCATGGTTCTATCTCCTGGCCAGTAGGCCTGTGGGTTTTACGATGAGGATAAAGACCAAGATGGCGAATTCTAGGAAAGGCACGTAACTGGTGGGTATCTTTAGGGT
>QMPS01000075.1 GCA_003648675.1 Aquificota bacterium | reverse complement strand
TTTGTCCTCTTCCAAGGAGACCTCTACTTGGAGGCCGTCTACATCAAGGGGAAGAGGGTCCTTTAACCACCACCTCCAAGAGCCTACCGGGGTGGAGATACTTCATGGCTGCCTCTTTCACATCCTCCAGGGTGACAGACTCAATCTCTTTGGGAAAACGGACAAAATAGTCAGCCCCCAGGTTGTGCAAAGCGGCAAAAGCCATGTAATCTGCTATCTCCTGATTAGTATTGAGCCTGAGGGGGAAGCTCCCCGTAAGATAACGTTTGGCATCTTCCAGCTCCTGGGCAGTGGGCCCTTTGTATTTGTAGTCCTCCAACACTTTAACCACTTCGTCCATAGCCGCCTGAGCCCGGTCGTTCTTGGTCTGGAGAACCACCCTGAAGGCCCCCCGCCAGTAAGAAGGTTGGAAATAGGAATAGACGCTGTATGAAAAGCCCCCTTCCTCTCTCACCTTCTGGAAGAGCCGAGAAGTGAGGCCCCCTCCTCCCAGGATCTGGTTCATAACGTAAACCTTTACAAAGTCAGGATTGCTCCTTTTCACACCCAAATGGCCCATGACAATATTGGCTTGAGTCACCTGCTTATCCAGCACCACCTTCTCCGTCTTGCCCAGGGGAAGGGGATCGGGAATGGAAGGCAGGGGCTTGTCAGAGGGAGACCAATCCCCCAAATAAGCCTCTATCAAACCCTCCAACTCTTCCCTAGTGATGTCCCCCGCCACGGAGAAGATGGAAAAATTGGGCCTATAAAATCGCCTGTAGAACCCTCTCACATCCTCCAGAGTGAGGGTTTCCACTGTCTTATAGTATCCTTTCTCGGGTCTGTGGTAGGGGTGATCTCCAAAAAGGTGCTCATCAAAGGCTCTGGAAGCCACCAAGCCGGGGTCTTCCTCCTCTTTCAGAAGCTCCCCCAGCACCTCTTTTTTCACCCGCTCAAAGTCCTCCTCTCTGAAGGCAGGCTGGGAAAGGACCAGAGAAAGGATGCGAAAACTCTCATTCAAATGCTCTTTGAGGGTAACCAGAGTGAGGGTGGCGTACTCCTTGGTACATCCCGTGTCCAGGTCCGACCCCATATAATCAAGGGCCTGAGATATCTGGAGCCCCGTCATCCCCCCTGCACCCTCGGGAAGGAGCTGGGAAACCAGATAAGCCACACCTGCCTTTTCGTCGGTGTCATAAATGGAACCTGCCCGTACCAGCACCTTGATTACCACAAAGGGAAGAGAGGTTCTGGAAGCCAACCACACTGTTACTCCCTTGTCTGTTCTGAACACCTGGGGCACTATACCTGCCCCGGCTTGATAAACGGCCATCATCAACACCCCCGCTAGGAGAATGGGGACACCCCTTCTCATAAATTCCTCTCCGGCACCAGGATGCCTACCGTGAGGTTGGTGTCCTTGAGATACTTCTTGGCCACCCGTACCACGTCATCCCGGGTCACCACTCCTATCCTCTCCACGTAGGTCTGCATATACTCCCAGCCTACACCTAACACCTCAAGTTTTCCTATATTCATGGCACGGTAGAAGTTAGAGTCCAAACCATAGATGAAAGCAGCCTTCACCTGGTTTTTAGCCTTCTCCAACTCCCTGTCGGTAAACTCCCCTCTCTTCATCTTTGCCACCTCCTCCCGGAGGAGCACCTCTACATCCCTGGGAGAACGGCCAGGCACCAGCCCAGCATAGAGGTAGAGAAGCACAGGGTCTTTGGCCATACCCTGATAATGGGCACTGGTAAAAACCGCCGCCTTCTCCTCATAAACTAGCCTCTGATAGAGGTGAGAACTCTTCCCCTCCCCCAGAATGTTGGTGAGCACCGCCAGGGCATACTCTTCTCCAGAATCTATGGAAGGAACATGAAAGGCTAGCATAACAAAGGACAAACGGGCCTCGGGACTGACCACCGTCACTCGCTTCTCTCCCCTTTGAGGAGGCTCCACACTCGTCACAGGAGGAGGATTCTCTCCCCTGGGCAAAGCCCCAAAGTACTCCTCCACCTGCCGGAAAACCTGTTGAGCGTCCACATCGCCCACTACCACTATCACCGCATTGTTGGGAGCATAATAGGTTTTGTAGTGCCTCTTCAAATCCTCCAAAGTGATGGACTTAATGTCGCTCATCCACCCTATAACGGGCCAGTGGTAAGGGTGAACTTTGTAGGAGGTGGCGTAGACCTCTTCCACCAGAAGGGAAATGGGATCATCCTCAGTGCGCAGCCGCCTTTCCTCCATGACCACTTGCTTCTCCCTCTCAAACTCCTGGGGGTCCAGCTTCAAGTTGCGCATGCGATCCGACTCCAGCTCCATACTCACTTTGAGACGGTCGCTAGCCCAGTTCTCAAAATAAGCCGTATAATCCCTACTGGTGAAGGCATTCTCTACACCACCATTACGGGCCACGATCTTAGAGAACTCTCCTGGACCGTACTTGTCTGTACCTTTAAACATCATGTGCTCCAGAAGATGGGAAATGCCCGTCCTGCCACTCACCTCATTCCTAGAGCCCACCCTGTACCACACCTGAAAAGTAGCTGTAGGTGTCGAATGATCCTCCAGCACCACCACTTTGAGCCCGTTGTCCAACACTTTCGTCCTCACATTCAGTCCATACACTTCCGCCATAGCTCCCCCTCTGAAGAATAGTAGGAGAGAAAAAGAGAGACCAATCAGGTAAAACCGCTTCACAACTCCTTCTCCCCACCCCTGGAGGCTGCTTTCTCAGCCAACATCTCCAGGTTTATGGAGGAGAGGTATCCACACAGCACATCCTTAACTCCACACCACACATCCCGGGCCACACAGATGTCCCATCTCTGGCACACATCACTGTTGCCCACACACTCCACCGGATCCAACACCCCTTCCAAGGCCTCTATCACTTCCAAAACCGTGATATCCCCAGGGGAACGGGCTAGAACATACCCTCCACTGGCCCCCCTCACACTCCTCACCAAACCCGCCATGCGCAAGAAGCGGAAGAGGTGCTCCAAATACTTCTCAGACACCCCCTGCCTTCTGGCCACCTCTCGAAGCTGAAGGGCACCTTTGCCGTAGTGCGTGGCCAGCTCCACCATGGCCCTGAGCCCGTACCGGGCTTTTGTCGAAAAAAACATGAAGAGCTCCTTTTACCTAAAAGTCTTTAACAATAGCCTCATGTGGGGATAATCTTTGGCGAAACAAAAGTCAAGGAAGTCCTCCTTAAATCCCCCTATCCATCTCCCCCGTCCGTTCTTCTCAAAGCTGCCAACCCTTCCCTCAGATCTCCACCCGAAGGTATCTGGAAGACCTTCAAACCGAATTCAGGAGCCGCCGCCAGAATATGGTCGAAGATGTCGGCTTGAATCCTCTCGTAATAAACCCACCTGGTGTCAGACACGAAGGCGTAAACCTCTAATGGCAAACCTTCGGGAGTGGGTTTGAGCTGACGGACCATAAGGGTCATATCCTTCCTTATTTGGGGATGCTGGCGGAGATACTCCTCCAGGTAAATCCTAAAGGTCCCCAAATTGGTCATCCTGCGGCCATTGACTGGAGAGGCCTGAGGGTCTATGCCCAAACGCCTGTTATGCTCCTCTATCTCCTTTACCTTCTTCTCCACGTAACCCTTAATAAGATGAATCTTCTTGAAACGCTCTATCATCTCCTCATCACAAAACCTGACAGTGGCCTGATCCACCATGACAGCCCGCTTAATCCTTCGGCCTCCCGTCTCCTCCATACCTCTCCAATTCTTGAAAGAGTCTTCCAGCAGTTTGTAGGTGGGTACTGTCACCAAGGTTTTGTCCCAGTTCTGGACGATGAGGTTGGTAAGGGTGACGTCCACCACCTCTCCATCCACTCCGTACTTGGGCATCTCAATCCAGTCTCCCACCCTTATGAGACCCTGAGAAATAACCTGGAAACTGGCCACAAAAGAGAGAATGGTAGTGCGAAAGACCAGCATCAGTATAGCACTGAGGGCACCGAGACCGCTCAGGAACCCCCAAGGAGACTTCTCTAGAAGAGCACACAGAGCTACAATGACGGCTGCACAGTAGACGATGAGCTTTACCACCTGAACATAACCCTTCAAGGGCCATCTCCTGGAAATAGGATACCGCTCATAAACGGAGAGCCCCACCGACAAGAGCCTATCCACCAGCAGGGCTATAAATAGGGCCCAGAGGACAGAGACCAGCTTTCCAAGAACGGGAGCCATCTGGGGCACCAAGGCCGCCCCAAAGCGGAGCACCAGGATGGGCCCCAAAAAGGCGAGAAGGTCAAAGACCTTGTACTGCGAAAATAGATCGTCCAGCTTATTCTGAGTTCTGGCCGAGAAGTCGCGAACAGCCCTAACCAGCACCCGTTTAACAATGAAATGGACCAGCAGGGCGGCCAATAACACCAGAAAGAGACGCACCAACTGGTGGGAAAAGGCCAACTCCAGCCACTGAAGGTACTTCTTATCCACCCCACACCCCCGCGGTCAGTTCAATAAACACAGGAAAGCCCCGTCTAGCAAGCCCCTCGAACATCAGAGGCTTCCCAAAAGGGAAAGGAAAGAATAAAGGGAAAAGTATGGAGATAGCCGTCGCTCTATCAGGAGGCATAGACTCGGCAATGGCCGCCCACCTCCTTAAGGACGAAGGGCACAACGTGTGGGCCATCACCATGGTCCACCATCGCGGGGCGGAAGAGACCTTGGACCGGGTGAAACGGGTGGCAGAGATTCTGACCATCCCCCTAGAGGTTGTAGAGGTGCGGGAGGTCTTTCAACGAGAAGTCCTCTCACCATTCGCAGAAGCCTATGCCAGAGGTCTCACACCAAATCCCTGTCCCTTATGCAACAGAAGAGTGAAGCTGGGAATCCTCATGAAAAGAGCCATGGCCAAAGGAGCCGACAAGATGGCTACAGGCCACTACGCCAGGGTGGTGGAAAAGGACAGCGGTCCCCACTTAATGAAAGGTAAAGACCCAAGAAAGGACCAATCCTACTTCTTGGCCCTCCTCACCAGGGAACAACTGGAACACCTGGTCCTGCCCCTAGGTGAGTGGACACGCCAAGAGGTGGAGGTAATGGCCAAAAAGCTGGGCTTGTGGGAGAAGGGACTCAAAAGCAGCCAAGAGATCTGCTTCTTCCAGGGCCACTACACCCAGCTCCTAAAAGAGATAGGCATAGATCCAGGCCCCGGTCCCATTAAAGACTTAAACGGCAAAACCTTGGGCACCCATAAAGGATACACCCACTACACCATCGGCCAAAGACGGGGATTGGGCATAGCCGCAGGTCGCCCCCTCTACGTAGTGAAGATCATAGCCCGAGAGAATACCGTGGTAGTGGGCCCACCCGAAGCCCTGATGGCTAAAAAAGTGCACC
>QMPS01000074.1 GCA_003648675.1 Aquificota bacterium | reverse complement strand
TTGTCGAAGATGAATCCGGACCCCACCGCCGGAGAGGGAAGGCGGCTCTCCTTGGGGTTGCCCGCTTTGAGGCATTGGATGTGAACTACGGCCTTGGAAACCCGCTGGTATATCTCCACAGTGTTTCTTTCATCAGGGGTGAGTCCTTTCTCCTCTCCTTTGACGGGGAGGGAGGCCATGAAAACCGTCGTGGTCAATAGCAGCGTTAAACACAGACCTTTTAAGAGGGTCTTCATTGTTCTCCTCCTTCCTGTTTTTCCATGTCTTGGATTTGGTAGTCGACTGGGTAAAAGAAGGGCCTTTCTGCTACGGTGGGTGGCCATACCTGAAATAGGGCTCCCTCCTGCCACTGGAAGAGGGCTGTGAGGCTGTAGGCCCTGTTCTGGTGGGTGTAACCACCGAAGTTTTCGAACTTCACATGGCCGAATACGGTGTCCATGTCTACCCCTTCGAGGGATTCTGTCAACTCCTCCCGAGCCTTTTCTACGTCGTCCCAGCTCTTCACCCCCTCCAAAGCCCTGGCCAGGACATAAATGGCGGAGTAGGCCTCCGCCTCCAATTCCCCCGGGGGATGCTCGTACTTCTCCGTCCATTTGCTCTCCCAGGTCTCCCACTGAGGGTTGGACATATCGCCCCTCCAGGGGGCCGAAGAGAAGTAGCCTTCTCCCGCTCCCCCAGCTTCTTTGATGAAATCCTCCGCAGAGTGGCCCGCTCCTACCCCTGAGAAGATGAGGGGTCTAATGCCCACTTCCCGGGCTTCTCTGGCCAGGAGGATGGCGTCTCTCAGGAAGGAAGTGAAGATCACCAGGTCGGGGTGGGCGGCTTTAACCTTCAGCAGTAGGAGCCTGAAGTCCAGGGCTACTCCCTGGTATGGCTCCACCAGCACCAGGTCAAACTCTTCCCTGTGGCTCCGGAAGAAGGGTTTCAAACCGTACTCCCACACCGATTGGGCGAAAGGGTTGTCTATGTAGAGGTAGGCCACTCGTAGCTTCCGGTTCTCCTGGGGGTAGACTACTTTCAGGAGAAAGTCTTCTAAAGCAGTGGGATACATTCCCCAGGTGGGCTGGATCCTGAAGACGTATTGGAAACCCTGGCGAGTGAGCTTGTCCGAGGAGGGGTGATCCAAGAGGTAGGGCACCTTCTTTTCCTGGACCACTTGGGCTATGGCCCAGGCGATGTCGCTGGACCATCCTCCCACAAGGGCTATCACCTCCTCTTGCTCGATCAATTTCTTTGCCTCTCTGGCCGCCAGAGGAGGTTTGCCCTGGGAGTCTCTGATCACCAGCTCCAACTTCTTTCCCAGCACCCCTCCCTGGGCGTTGATCTCTTCTATGGCCATGGTGTAGGCCTTCTGGAGGCGCTCTCCGTAAGTCACTCCCCATCCCGATAGGGGGAGGAGGGTGCCTATCTTAATGGTTTCCTCAACGGCCTCCTCTCCTCGGGAGGCCAGAGGGATCAGAAGGAGGATGGCTATCATCAGTAGGACAACTCTCTTCATCCCTATTCTCTCCTTACCTATCCTTTGGTATCTATCAAGGCTTCCCATGGGGTGTGAAGACCACCTTAAGCCCTTCTCCCGATGCGTAAGTGTGGAAGGCCCGTTCCCATTCTTCCAGGGGGAAGGTGTGGGTTACCAAGGGAGAGAGGTCTATCTCTCCTCTCTCCACCATTTCGGCGGCCCTCTCGAAGAGGGGCAGGGTGGTGCTATGGCTTCCCGTGAGGCGCCTCTCCCCGTAGTGGAGGAGGTTGGGGTCTAAGTGGGTTCTCGTTCCTTGGGGGTATCCGGCGAAGAAATTCATGGTACCCCCTTTTCTTAAGATGGCTAGGCCTTCCTCCACTAACTCTATGGCTCTGGCACAGAAGAAAACCCCATCGATCCTCTCCTCTCCCAGAAACTCTTTCAGTCCCTTCTCCTGGGGATCGAAAACCACCACCCTTTCTCCCCCAAGTTCTTGGGCTATAGAGCTCCTTTTGTGGTTTCGCTCTCCCAGAAAGACAGCTTTTGCGCCCCTCTTCAGAAGGACCAGGAGGTGCATGAGGCCCATGGGACCCCCGCCAAGGATGAAAAACTCTTCTCCCTGGCCCACCATTTCTATGGAGTGGAGAACGCAGCCCAATGGTTCTATCAAGGCTCTGCTGGTCCATGGGGCGTGGTCTGTCAATTTCAGAACAGCCCCTTCCCTCACCATTTCGGGGGGTACAGCCATGTACTGGGCGAAGCCCCCATCCAGGCGGTACCCTATGGACTTCTTGCTCTTGCACAGATTGGTAAGGCCCCTTCGGCAGTAGGTGCAGGTTTTGCAGAAGAGACTGGGGAAGATGACCACGGCGTCTCCAGGGCAGTAGCCTTCTAAGGGAGGGATGGCCTCTTCTACCACGCCGGTCACCTCGTGCCCCAGGACCACCCCCGGTACCGCCTCCTTCTCCCCCTTAATGATGCGCAGATCCGAACCGCATATAGCAGCGGCTGTCACCCTTATCAGGAGTCCACCGGGATGGGGGGATGGTAGGGGTTTTTCCCGGAGGTGGAGTCCCCTGTCTGGGGAGAATTCCAGGGCCTTCATAGCAACTCAACCCACCAGCTGGAGGATCAGTCTTCTCTTCCTAGGCCTATTGTCGCACTCCACAAAGACGATCTGTTGCCAGGTGCCCAGGATGGGTTTTCTTTCCAGGAATGGGAAGGAGAAGGAGGCACCGAAGAGGGCTGAACGCACGTGGGAGAAGCCGTTGCCGTCCCCCCAGGCGGCGTCATGATGATAGGGGATGTTTCTGGGGACCATCCTCTCCATGGCTTCCACCAGGTCCTGGACAACGCCGGGCTCGTATTCGATGGTGGTCACCACTCCAGTGGAGCCGGGGAGGATGAGGCAGGCAATGCCCGAGGCTATTTCTGCTCCCCGGAGGATCTCCTTCACCCGAGGGGTGAGGTCTATGACGTGATTGGTGCCTCTGGTTTCAACTTCTATTGTGTAGGTTTCTACGGCCATGCTTTCTTTTTTATTCTCCTTTGGCTTCTCCTTCAAGCCAAGGAAGTTCCCTTCGGGGAAATCCCTAGACCCGGGGTGTGGATCGGTCTATAAGTAGAACGAGACGAGAGGGGTTTTGAGGAGGGAACGATATGAGGAGATTTGTGTGGATACCCCTGCTGGCCTTGTTTCTTCTTTTGGGGTGTAAGGGAGAAATGGTGGGAGGCACAGGGGTGAGGGAGAGTGACCCCGCCCTCGTTTTTATGGAGAAGGCCAAGGACCTTTACAGGCAGGGCAAGTACAAGGAGGCTATTGATGAGCTAAAGTCCGCTATGGCCCGGGTTAAGGCCCGTCAGATGAAGGCCTTTGAGGAGGTCTTACCTCCACCGCCCCAGGGATGGAAAGCAGGGGAACCTTCTACCGCGCCGGTGGTGCCTGATTTTCTGGGGGGAGGCGTCAAGGTGTCCAGAATGTATACAGGACCCTCGGGTGAGAGGGTGGAAGTGGCCATCCTGTCCCAATCTCCCCTCATCCAGTCCGTTCTCTCCCTCATATCCAGTGTTTCCGTTCTGGGACAGGTGGGTAACACCAGGCTCTTTTTGTACAAGGGCGAAAAGGCCCTGGAGCGTTTTTATCCCCACGATAGGAGGGGAGAGCTGGACGTGGTGGTAGGAGGAAGGGCCCTGGTTATGATCAAAGGGGAGGGCATCTCCAAGGCCTCTCTTCTAACGGAGTTCCTAAAGGGGATAAAGTGGGAGCGTATGGTGGCTCTCATGGGCTAACACACTGATAGGTCAGGCTTTACTTGAGCAACTCACAGGAACTGTGGATAGGGATGTGGAAAGGGGGGACAAGGGGAGAAGAGTAAAGGGGTTTTCCGCTTTGCTTAGAAAGTGAGCATCCCCCTTTTCCCTTTCCAGAAGGGAGAGGAGACTATGGACGACGGAATCGTGGCCAGGTACCCCAAGGAGGTAGTGCTGAAGACCGGCGGCAAGGTGTACCTGAGGCCTTTGAGGGAAGACGATGTAGAGAGGTTATATGACTTCTTCCTCAACGAGGTGTCGGAAGAGGATCTCATGCTTCTCAGAGACAATGTGAAGGACTACTATGTGGTGGAGGGTTGGTGTAAGAACCTGGACTACGACCGGGTCTTCCCTCTGGTGGCCGAGACGGAGGAGGGACGTATCCTGGGCAATGCTACCCTTCATCACAGGGATTACGGTTGGTCTAGGCGGGTGGCCAAGATCCGGGTTCTCACCTGCTTGCGATGCCGGGGGCTGGGACTGGGCACGGCTATGGTCCGGGAGCTCCTAGAGGTTGCCCAGCTCATGGGCATGGAGAAGGTGATGGCCGAGGTTCTCTCCAGCCAGAAGGCGGCCATGGATGCCCTGGAGAAACTGGGTTTCCAAAAGGTGGCCTGCATACCTGAGTTGGCCCACGACTACAAGGGGAACAAGCACGACCTCTGCATCTACCTCTATACTGTTAGGCCCCAGTGGGACACCTTCTAACCCTGGGCTAGGGCTTTGAGTTCTCTGTAAAGGGCTTCCACCTGGCGGCGGGTCTCTTCTAAGGTCCTCGAATTGTCAATCACGTAGTGGGCGAACTTCACCTTCTCGTCCAAATCCATCTGGTTTTTTAGCCTTTCTTCTGCCTCCTCCCAGGTGAGACCGTCTCTCTCCATGAGGCGCTGGATCTGGGTTTCCCTGGGCACCCAAACCACCACCACCTTGTCTACCCTGTGGTGGAGCCCTTTCTCTATGAGAAGGGGGACCTCAAAGACGATGAGGGCTTGGGGGTCCTTTTCTAGGATCTCCCGGGTCCTTTCCTTGCGCAATTCCAAGACCTTGGGATGGATGATGGCCTCTAGTTTGGCCTTGTCTTCGGGATGGGAGAAGACTCTTTTGGCCAGCTTCTTCCTGTCCAGAGATCCGTCGGGCAGGAGGTACTCCCTGCCAAAGGTCTCCACTACCTCTCGCCAGCCTGGAGTGCCCGGCTCCACCACTTCCCGGGCCAACTGGTCGGCATCTATGATCCAGGCCCCCAGTTCCCGGAAGATGCGGGCCACGCTGCTCTTACCGCTGGCTATTCCTCCGGTGAGGCCTACCACTAATCCCCTTTTCCCTTGGTTCATCTGGTTTGTCTGGTTTGTCTGGTTTGTCTGGTTTGTCTGGTTCATCTGGTTTGTTTGGTTCATCTGGTTTCTCTGGTTTGTCTGGTTCATCTGGTTTGTTTGGTTTATTTGGTTTTATTTGGTTCCGCTGGTTTTTGGGCTATGAGCCCTGAGCCATTGGCCGCGAGCCATCTTTGTCTTATACCCTTGGCTTTTTTACCCTTCACCTTCCACCTTTCACCTTTAACCTTTAACCTTTCACCTTTAACCTTTAACCTTTCACCTTTAACCTTTAACCTTTAACCTTTCACCTTTTACCTTTCACC
>QMPS01000073.1 GCA_003648675.1 Aquificota bacterium | reverse complement strand
GAGATAGGCGGGCCATGTAAGTTCTAAAAATGTCTCCTCCAATGGCAGATCCTCCCACCCCTACCACCACCATCTGTCGGGGTCTTGGCAGGTTTTCTATGTCTGGAGAGATGGGGGGAAGACGGAGTTGCTGGGGAAAGGAGAGGAGAATGCTTTGCATTCCCTCCCGGTCTATCTCTTCTACCAGTTTCACAATCTCTCTCATTCCCCCAGTTCCCGATGGAGGATCTTCACTCTGTAGCCCTTTTCCCTCAGGAAATGGCCCAACCATTGGGCTATCACCACCGATCTGTGGACTCCCCCGGTGCAACCTATGCCTATGGATAGGAAGGGCTTGCCCTCCTGTTGGTACTTGGGGAGGAGGTACGAGAAGAATCGGGAAAGGTGTTCCAGAAAGATGTGGGTTTCTTGGTTGCCCATTACGTAGTCTTCCACCTGGGGGTCCAGTCCCGTTTTTTCTCTGAGTCCGTTCACGAAGTGGGGGTTGGGAAGGAATCTGACGTCCAGCATGAGGTCCAGGTTGGGAGGGGCACCGTGTTTGAAGCCAAAGGAGTGGACGTAGACAAGCATCTCTTCTTTCTCGCTTCCGAATAGGTCTTTTATCTGGGCCTTGAGGGTGTGGGGTGTGGCTTCTGATGTGTCTATGACGTATCGTGAGATGGCCTTTATGGGTTCCATCACCCTTTTTTCTCGTGCGATGCTTCCCTCCAGGGATTCGTTTTGAAGGGGATGAGGGCGACGGGTCTCCTTGAATCTTTTGATGAGAACCTCCTCTCGGGCGTAGAGGAAGAGGATCTCGGTCTCTATTCCCTGTTGCCTCAGTTCTTCCATGATGTGAGGAAGATCCTTAAGGCTATCCCCTTCTCGTATGTCTATACCCAAAGCCACCTTTTCCATAGGTTGGGAGGAGTTGAGGCACAGTCGGGCAAAGGTCTTCATGAGGGAGAGGGGGAGGTTGTCCACGCAGTAGTAGCCTATGTCCTCCAGGGCTTTTATGGCGGTGCTTTTACCCGCTCCAGACAGCCCTGTGACAATGATGAACTGAGACTTGTCAGTGGCTTCACTCTTCTTTTTCATCCTCTTCTCGCAGGATCTGATAGATCTCCTGAGGGCCTTGGGCATTTAGGAGCTTCTCTTTTATTTCCTTTTCTTTCAGGAGTGAAACTATTCTTGCCAGGGCCCTGAGATGTACCTCTGTGGACTCCTCGGGAGCCAGGACTAGGAAGAGGAGGTAAACGGGAGCGTTGTCCAAAGATCCAAAACCCACCCCTTTTTTGAAGCGCACCGCTATTATCAGCAGAGAGTCCAAGTTCTTGACCCTGGCATGGGGGATGGCTATCCCTTCTCCTACAGCGGTGGTGCCCAAAGCCTCTCTTTTGATGAGGGCGGTTAGGTAAGGCTCCCGGGAAGGGAGCTTCCCTTTAGCTACCAGGATGTCCACCAGGTTGGCGAGGATCTCCTCCTTGGTGTTTCCCGGTATGTCTTCCAGGACATCTTCTTCTGTGAAGTAGTCGGTGATTCTCATGGCTCAGGCTTCACAGTTCGGGTTCTATCAATCCATAACGCCCATCTCTTCTGCGGTAGAGGACGTTCACCTGATTAGTATCGGCGTTCATGAAAACCATGAATTGGTCTTGGGAGAGGTCCATTTGCAGTATGGCTTCTTCTAGAGACATGGGCTTCATGGCAAAGCGCTTCACCTCCACCACTCTTGAGTCTTCACCCCCTTCTTCTGGCGAGGGGGTGAGCTCTTCAATAAAAGGCTCCCTTGGCCTTTGCTGAAGCTTCTCTTTCTTCCGTCTTACCTGTTCTTCCAGCTTGTCCATGACTACATCTATGGACGCGTAGATGTCGTGAGACTCTTCGGAACCGTAAAAGTTGCCTGACTTGGAGGAGATATTCACTTCGGCTATCTGGCGGAACTTCTCGACATTAAGGACCACCTGGATGTCTATGGGCTCCTCCAGATATTTTTCTAAGCGTTTGATTTTTCTCTGGACGTAGTTCTTCATGGCCTCAGTGAGGTCGATGTTTCTGCCCGTTATCCTGACCTGCATCTCTTCCTCCTTTTTCTTCCTTTCCTTCTTTGCTTTATCCATATCCCAAAGGGGAATTGCAAGGACTTACAGGGTGAAACCCTCTCCTAAGTATATCTTTCTGGCCCTTGGGCTGGAAGCTATCACCTCTGGGGGACCCTCTTCCAGGATCTCTCCCTCTCCGATGATGTAGGTTCTGTCCGTTATGTGGAGGGTTTCTCTTACGTTGTGGTCGGTGATGACCACACCTATGCCTCTGTTCTTCATGGCCTTTATCACTTCCTGGAGCTCCTCTACCACAATGGGGTCTATGCCGGCGAAGGGCTCGTCAAGGAGGATGAAGGCCGGAGACAGGGCCAGGGCCCGGGCGATCTCCACTCTGCGCCTTTCTCCTCCAGAGAGGGTGTAGGCCACGCTGTTCCTCACCCTCTCCAGGCCCATGTCTACCAAGAGCCGGTCGGTGCGGCTCTTCCTCTCCGAGGGAGGGACATCCAGAAGTTCTAGCACAGCCATGATGTTCTCCCACACCTTGAGCCTTCTGAAGACGGAAGGTTCTTGGGGAAGGTATCCCAGACCCCTACGGGCTCTTTTGTACATGGGCAGATGGGTAATGTCTTCTCCGTTTAGGTGGATGGAGCCGGCGTCAGGGGCGATGAGCCCGGTGATCATATAGAATACAGTGGTCTTTCCTGCTCCGTTGGGGCCTAGAAGACCTACCACCTCTCCCTGGGAGACTTCCAGGGAAACCCCTTTCACCACCTTTCTACCTTTGAAACTCTTTTCCAAGTTCCTGGCTTCCAGCTTCACCCTTTTTCTCCTCTTTGGGGTATATGATGGCGTTCACCCTCCCTTTACCCCCTATAACCACGCTCCGGTCTTCTTTAGGGTAGTAGAGCATCTTCTCTCCCACAACCAGGTTTTCCCCCTCCCAGGCCTTGGGGTGGCCCCTAAACTCTATCACTCCCTCTTTCATGCTGTATTCGGCTTCTTGGGACATGATCACCCTCTTGCCTTGCTCCACCTTTACGTTGCCTTGGGCCAGGATTCTCTCGATCTTGTTGTCTTTGGGGGAGAGGAAGATCTTTACCCTGTCGGCGTAGAGAACGAGGTTCTCCTTTACAGCTTTCACTGTGCCTTTGAAGAGGACCCAGCCTGCTTTGGCATTGGCTTCCATCTCCTTGGCCGTGATCACTATGGGGGTTTTCTTTTTGCTCTCCTTTTTCTGGGCCATGGCTCCTCCCCATAGGGAGAGGAAGATTACAATCGCAAGAACCGCTGTCTTTCTCATTGGAGCACCACCTTTTTCAGTTTTTTCACCTTCACCCATCCCAGGGAAGGTTTGGCTGTAAATCCTGTCCCTTCCACCATGCATCGCCCAGTTACCTTGAAAGGCAGAGGACTTTCCAGGGTGTTTTTGTTCAGGTTCCAGAGGATCTCCTCGACTTTAAGGGTTTCTCCCTGGTGGCGGACGGTGACATCACCCCAGATCTTTCCTAGCTTCTTTTTCTTGTCCAGGGTGCCCTCCCGGGCTGTGATGATCACAGGTTTGTCTTTCTTAAACATATACTCGATTTTCACGTTCCACAGGTGGATGGTTTTGCCCACAAGTTGAGCTCGGCTGGCGTCCAGCGCCCATACCACTTTCCCTTCCTTTGTGCTGGTGAGATGGATGTTCTCCATGTATCCCTTTTCATGGTTCTTCTTCTCTTGGACTTTCTGTCCCTCCTCCTTGTAAAAATGGAGACCCCTCCTAAGGGTCCATCCGAAAAGGATGAGGACCGAGAGTGCAAGGAGGGTTACCAGGATTTTGAGGGATGGTCGTTTCACTGCCAGTACCGCTGGGTGGCTTCTTCCCATTTATCCTGGGCTTTGAGCAGGAGCTCAATGAACTCCCTTACAGCCCCTTTGCCTCCTGGGGCCTCTGTCACCAGGTGAGCCACCTCTTTCACTTGGGGATGGGCATCAGCCACGGCTACAGCTACTCCTACCCTTTTCATGATGGGTATATCCACTAAGTCGTCTCCTATGTAGGCTATCTGGTGGTCTTGGGCGTGGGTTGCAGCTTTGAGTTCCTGGTAGGTTTCTAGTTTGTTTTTGCTATTCTGGAAGACTAGAGGTATTTTTAATTCTTTGGCTCTCTTTTCAACAGCCTCTGATTGTCTGCCGGTGATGAGTGCCGTTTTTATGCCCGCCCGGTGAAGGAGAAGGATGCCGTGCCCGTCCTTCACGTTGAAGCATTTGAACTCCTGGCCATCACTTCCCAAGATGATTCGCCCGTCAGTGAGTACACCGTCTACGTCCATGACCACTAGGATGATCTTTTTGAGCTTCTCTTCCATCTCTCTTCAGAGTCCCTCCTCTTACCAGGCTTGTCTTCTGGTTACCACAGGGTATATTCCCAATCAATCCATGGCTAAAGTGGATCTCTCATACAGGATGCCTCTCAAGGCCCGGGAGATAGTGGAAGCCTTTCTTTCCCGGGGAGGGGAAAGGCTTTATCTGGTGGGCGGTTTTTTGAGAGATCTCCTTTTGGGAAGGGAGTCTCATGACATAGACCTCCTCTACATGGGGAATCCCCTCGAGATCTTGGAGAATATGGACAGACCTTTTTTCCCTCTGGATGTCCCTAGGGGGATCTATCGCATGATGTGGGGGGAGTATCAGGTAGACGTGGCAGCTCCTAAGGCTTCTTCCCTGGAGGAGGACCTTCGCGAGAGGGACTTTACGGTGAATGCCATGGCCTACTCTCTCGCTGGGAAGGAGCTCTTGGACCCTTGGGGGGGGATGGAGGACCTGGAGGCCCGGCGCCTTAGGGCCGTCACCCCCTGGGCTTTCCGAGAGGATCCTTTGAGGGTTCTTCGGGCCTTTCGCATCTCCCTCCAGCTCTCCTTCACTCCCACTCAAGACACCCTCGAACTGGCCACCAGGGTTGCTCCCCTTCTCTCTCAGGTGGCGAAAGAAAGGATCAAAGAAGAATTCTCCTTGATTCTAGCGCATCCCCACTCGGTGGAGGTCTTCAAAGCCATGGCTCGAAGGGGAGTCCTCGGGGTTTTGTTCCCCGAAGTAGAGGAGGGGAAGGGGATACTTCAGGGAAAGTGGTTGGGAACTGATCTCAGGGGGCACCTCCTGGGGACCCTCTACAGTTTGGAGAGGATCCTACCGTATCTCCGGGATTTCTTTCCCCTCCACAGTTCCTCCATTAAAGGTCTGTTGGTTGAGGAGGTGGAGGGGGGATACTCCAGGCTTAAGGTTCTGAAGCTGGCGGCTTTTCTCCATGACATAGGGAAGCCTTCCACTATGGTAAGAAGAGGGAATGACCTCACCTTCTGGGGCCACGACAGGGAAGGGGGGGAACGGGTGAGGACCTTGGG
>QMPS01000072.1 GCA_003648675.1 Aquificota bacterium | reverse complement strand
TCACAGAGGAATAAGCCACAAGCTTCTTCACATCATCCTGAACCATGGCCACCAGAGCACCATAGATGATGCTGATAACCGCCAGAGTGAGGAAGAGGTAGCTAAAGTGAAGGGTGGCCTGGGGGAAGAAAGGCATACAGAAGCGCAGGAAACCGTAAGTCCCCATCTTAAGAAGAACGCCTGCCAGGATGACAGAGCCCGCAGTAGGAGCTTCCACGTGGGCATCGGGCAACCACGTATGGAAAGGCCACATGGGCACCTTGATGGCAAAAGCCAGAGCAAAAGCAAAGAAGAGCCAGGGGGCTACGGAAGCCGCCACAGGGGTGGAGAGAAGACTGGCAAGATTGAAGGTGAGCTCTCCGGCCACCTTGTAGTGATGATAGTAAAGGTAGATGATAGAAACCAACATGAGAACTGAACCGGCCATGGTATAAAGGAAGAACTTAATGGCGGCATAGACTCTCCTAGGCCCTCCCCACACGCCGATGAGAAGATACATGGGCACCAGCATGGCCTCCCAGAAGAGATAGAAGAGGAGAAGATCCAGAGAGCAGAAGACGCCCACCATGGTGGTCTCCAAAAGGAGAAAAGAGATCATGTACCCCTTAACGTGCTTGTCTATGGTCCAGGAAGCCAGGATAGAAAGCATAGTGAGGAAGGTTGTAAGGAGCACCAAGAAGAGGGTGATACCGTCTATACCCATATGGTAGTAAGACCCCAAAACCTTGATCCAGGGCACCTTCTCCACAAACTGGAAATGATGAGTACCTAGCTGAAACTTAAAATAGAGTGGCAGAGAGAGGAGGAACTCCACCACCGTGGTGATAAAAGCCGTCCATCTCAGAACCTTTTTGCTCTCCTTGTCCACAAAGAGAAGAATCAGAACCCCCACCAGGGGAAAGAACGTGACCACGGTCAACATAGGGTAACCCAAACCACCCATCTCTCCACTCCTTTACTAGAATAGTCTACCAATCCAGTAGATCACCACGGCCCCTACCAAGATCATCCAGGCATAATCGGGAATGTAACCCGTCTGGAGGTACCGCAGTCCACTACCCACCAGCCGGCAGAGCCTCCCCGTCCCATTGACGGCTCCGTCAATGATCACCACATCCACAAACTTCCAGAGCACGTGACGAGAGCCTCCCACTACAGGATTGACTATGAGGGCAAAGTAGATCTCGTCCACGTAATACTTGTTATAAAGCAGGGTATATATAGGCCTAAAGTTGGCTGCCAGGGCCACAGTATCAGGCACACGTCTCATATACATGAAATAAGCCAAGGCAACACCTGCCACCCCCATGGCCACAGAAACAGCCATAAGCACATAAACGACACTACCTTCATGATGGACAGCTCCATGGGCTTCCCCCAGAGTCCTGTTAAGGAAACCAGCTATTCCCCCGTGGGGTGCCAAGGCCAAGAGACCCGCCAGTGCCGAACCCACGGCGAGGACTATGAGAGGAATTGTCATAACAGGAGGAGACTCATGGGCATGCTCATAAAGATGCCTCTCCCGGGGTTCCCCGAAAAAGGTGAGGAAAATGAGACGGAACATGTAGAAGGCCGTGAGGAAAGCCGTAAAGGTACCCACAGCCCAGATTACCTTATGGCCTCCCATGAAAGCTCCAGCCAGAATTTCGTCCTTGGACCAAAAACCAGCCAGAGGAGGAATACCCGCTATAGCCAGGGCACCCACCACAAAGGTCCAACCCGTAATGGGCATCTTCCTTATGAGGCCCCCCATCTTCTGCAGGTTCAACTCACCATGGAGGGCATGCATGACAGAACCCGCCGTGAGGAACATGAGGCCCTTGAAAAAGGCATGGGTAAAGAGATGAAAGATACCAGCTGCGTAGACACCCACACCCACACCCACAAACATGTAACCCAGCTGACTCACTGTGGAGTAAGCCAGTATCCTTTTCAGATCGTTATTCACCAAAGCCATAGTAGCAGCCATAAGGGCCGTGGCCACTCCAATGGAAGCCACCACCTCCATGGAAAGGGGAGCCATATTAAAGAAGGCATGAGTCCTTGCCACCATATACACACCCGCCGTCACCATAGTGGCAGCGTGGATGAGGGAGCTCACAGGGGTAGGACCTTCCATAGCATCGGGCAACCACACATAAAGAGGTATCTGGGCTGACTTACCGGTAGCCCCAGTAAAGAGGAGAAGGGTGATGAGAGTGGCCATCCCCACGCTCAAATGCTCAGCCTGGGCAAAAGCCTGAGAAAAGAGAAGGGTACCTAGATGCTTGTAAATAAGAAAGAGACCCACCATAAAGCCAAAGTCGCCAATCCTGTTCACTATAAAAGCCTTCATACCTGCATTGGCGGCACTGGCCTTCTCATACCAATAGCCAATAAGCAAATAGGAACAGAGGCCTACACCTTCCCAGCCCACAAACATGAGGAGAAAGTTGTTGGCAAGACAAAGAGTAAGCATAAAGAAGACGAAAAGGTTGAGATAGCAGAAGTACTTAGCGTATCCTCTGGGGGTCTCATGATCCATGTAGCCAATAGAGTAGACATGAATCCACGTAGCCACAAAAGAAACGGTGGTGATCATGACGGCCGAGAGTTCGTCCAAAAGGAAGCCTATGGGAACCCGCAGGTCTCCCAAGGGGATCCACCAGTAAAGCACCTGATCGAAGTGCTCACCATGGAGGACCTTACCCAGCAACACCAAAGAGCAGATGGCGGGTATGGCAATGGCGGGAACAGCGATGAGGTGGGCCTTTCTTTTAGTAAACCAGCAGAAGAGACCGTTTATAGTGGCTCCCAGAAGGGGAATAAGAACTACGGCTAAAATTAACACCATCATGGGTCTTCTCCTCTCACCACTTCATTAGGTCTGCTCGGTCCACACCAACACCACCCCTGTTCCTGTAGAAGGTGGTGATGATAGCCATACCTATAGCCGCCTCGGCAGCAGCCACCGCCATTACGAAAAGGACTATGACCTGACCCTCTACGCTCCCCCTACACCTGGCCAGAGCCATAAACAGGATGTTGACACCATTGAGCATGAGCTCCAGGCAGAGGAACATGACAATGACGTTCTTTCTTATCATCAGTCCCAGGGCCCCCAAGAGGAAGACCAACACACTCAACACCGTATATTGAAAAAGTCCCACACCCACCTTTCTCCCCTCCTACAGCTTCTTCTTGGCCAGGGCTACAGCTCCCAAGGCCGCCACAAAGATGAGAACAGACACCAACTCGAAGGCCAGGATATAACGGGTAAAGATGAGATGGGACAGATCCTTCGCCCCGAAGCCGTGGGCCCCAGGAGGAAGGAACCCCCTCCACTCACCCGCCAGAATGAAGACCTGGAAGGCAAAGACAGCGGCGGCACTCACACCCAACAAAAGCCTCCAAGGAACCATCCTCTCCTCGTACTCTCCCTTCCTCAGATTCATGAGCATGATAACGAAGAGGAAGAAGACCATTATGGCCCCAGCGTAGACAATGACCTGGATCATTGCGATGAAAGGAGCCCCCATAAGAACCAGATACAGTACGGCGGTGATACATAGGTTGGCCAACAGGGATAGGGCCGAGTAAACGGGATGCCTTATGGCCACCACCCCCACAGCGGAAAGGAGAACTAACAGAGCAAAAAATAGAAAGACCAGATTCCACGGATTGATAACCATGACTACTCCCCACCCCTCTTCTCTAATAACCAGCCTTTATCTTTAATAAGGTTGATCCTACCAGGCCCGGGCACCGTCAACTCGTAGTCCTGGGTCATCTCTATGGCCCCCCTGGGACAGGAGTCCACACAGAGACCGCAAAAGATACATCGGGCATAATCTATCACGTAATACTCAGCGTACTTGCCCACATCGGAGTACTTAAATTCCGGGTCTTCCTTGCCGTAGAGCTTTATGGCATCGGCAGGACATATCTCCTCGCACATACCACAGGCGCAACACTTCTCCCTTCCATCCTCGTCCAGCTTGAGTATGTGGCGCCCCCTGTACCTCTCTGCCACCTCCCGCTTCTCATAGGGGTACTTAACCGTAACAGAAGGCTTCAAGAGATGGCCAAAGGTGACCCTCAATCCCTTAAGCAGCGGCCCAATCATGGCTTAAATTCCCCCCTGAAGAAATAGCATCACTCCCCCCGTGGCCAGGATGTTTATGAGGGCCAGGGGTAAAAGGTACTTCCAAGAGAAGCCCATAAGCTGGTCATACCTGAAGCGGGGATAGGTCCAGCGTAACCACAAGAGGAAGAAGAAGACGGCCACCAGCTTCACCACAAACCATATAGGACCAGGGACCCAGGAAAGGAATGGAACAGGGCTGTACCACCCTCCCAAGAACAGGCATACTGCCACCGCTGAAGTAATCACCATGTTGGCATACTCACCCAAAAAGAACATGGCAAACTTCATAGAACTGTACTCCGTGTGGTACCCACCCACCAGCTCAGACTCGGCCTCGGGCAGATCAAAAGGCAGACGGTTGAGTTCAGCGGTAGCCGCAACCATATAGATGATAAAGGCCAGAGGCTGATAGACCACCATCCACATACCTTTCTGGTAGTGAACAATATCCACCAAGCTGAAAGAACCCACAATCATGATGACTCCCATAATAGATAGGCCCAGAATAAGCTCATAGCTGATGAACTGAGCAGCAGACCTCAAGCCTCCCAAGAGGGGATACTTGGAGTTGGCCGACCAACCGCCAAAGACAATAGTATAAACAGAGAAGGACGACACAGCCAACAGATAGAGGAGAGCCACGTTGATGTCGGTCATGACCAGGTTGATCTTGCGTCCGAAGAGGGTGATGCTCTCCCCAAAGGGAATCACACCAATGGCCAGGATGGCTGGCACGATAGCTATCATGGGAGCCAGGAAGTAGAGAAACTTATCGGACTCCTTGGCCACTATATCCTCTTTGAAGAAGAGTTTGAGACCGTCAGCGAAGGGCTGCAAAAAACCGTGGGGGCCGCAGTAGAGAGGACCCAGCCGGTCTTGGATGTGACCCGAAACCTTTCTCTCTGCCAAAGTACCATAGGCCACAAAGAGCATAAGCACCGCAAAAAGTACCAACATCTTTATCACCGCTATCACTATGGCCGCCAACATAGCTCACTCCTTGATGCTACTAAGCTTAATTTTCGCATACCATGAGCCTTTGAGAGCGCCTGTAAGGGGAAAGTCAGAGAATCCCAGGGACACCACAGCCCCACCCCGGGGAACCTCGTCCTTTACCACCAACTTCAAGTGGAACTTGAAGTCACCTACCTCCATAGCCACCTTCTCCCCCTCCTTAAAACCCAACTCCTCCGCATACTCCGTGTTCAGAGTCACACGAGGCTCTGGCTCCAGCTGGACAAAAGCATTGCAGTAGTCAGTGGCCACTCCCACCTTATAGAAGGAATACTCAAAG
>QMPS01000071.1 GCA_003648675.1 Aquificota bacterium | reverse complement strand
TAAAATGGAAAAGGTACGGCATTTTTTGCCTTAAGCCTTGTACCACCCAACGAGCTTATAACGTGCGTTGGACCCTGCGGTTTTGTTTTTGATCTTGACACGTCTCACCAGGGCGCTGACGCTGTAAAAGGCATCCTTCCAGATCTCTATATCTCCCCCGAAGTCTGCAACGAGGTCCCGGCTGATCTGTATGATCGCCGGGTTGTCGTATATGAACACATCGAGGACCTTCACTTGTTGTGAGAAGTTCTTCGTTGTGAAGTTATCCCCTGCCGTTCCCTCGATGACCTCATAGGCATCGAGGGCGGTGTCTGTCTGTGCAACGTAAAGGGCGCCGTCCTCTGTACACCTTAAGGTTTGGAAGTTGATCGGCCCCTGGGCGATCAGGATCGAGTAAACAAGCTGAGCGATGTTGTTCACAAACACCGTGCTCAGGTTAGAGATCAGTTCCTGGATGTTGACGATGTCCTCTTTTGTGGCGAGCTTCTGGGTGGTCTCTTCTACGGTGACGGCCTTCCTGATCCATTCGGAGATGGGGGGAGCGGGGCGCCTGCCCGCAAAGGTGGCTGGCGACCAGTATCTTTGAGTTAAGTTTTGCATGAGAGGCCCCCTTAAACTTATGTAATTATCTCATAACGGTAGGCGCCCCTTATGTTCTTAGCGGTGGCACCGCACTTGATGCCCACCTTGAACACGGACCCAACGGGCATATCAACTCCGACCTCGATCTCGTTGATGCGGTTATAGGAATACTGCTGGTTGGTGCTGCCCGTGTTGGCGTCGGTATCGATGAGCTTGTCGGGTATCTCGAAGACCTTTGTTGTCTCGAGGTACCCCACAATGTCGTTATCTGCATAGCCGCTAACCTGAATCAG
This sequence comes from Aquificota bacterium, assembly GCA_003648675.1. Classification (GTDB taxonomy): domain Bacteria; phylum Thermosulfidibacterota; class Thermosulfidibacteria; order Thermosulfidibacterales; family B14-G1; genus B14-G1. The sequence goes on along the minus strand of QMPS01000071.1, from coordinate 4,629 downwards.
CACCGAAAGGAGCCTCTTCTTTTCTGTCTCTGTGCTTTGGATGCCGCTATCGAGGACCTCCTGGTTAGCCTGTCCTGAGACGCTGAATTTCTTGAAGTACACCATTGCTCACACCTCCTTGTGACCTACTCCAGGAGCTTGACGCGCTCGATGAGCGCTATTTCATGCTCCAGGGTGCTGATGTTCTGCCCATTGCCTCCCTTCACCGTGGTGAGGTAGATGTTCAGTTCCTCACCAGGGCCATAGACCAGGGGCGTGGGGAAGAAAAGAGGCTCCTTCATGTCAACGTCCGAGTAGTTGCCGATTATGCTCTGCCCTTCGCCGACCATGTCCATGTTTCCCAGAGCGGTGGCAAAGGGTGCATAAAGCAGAAGGCCGTTTAAGTCCTCATCAAAGAGGGTCTTTCTGCCCCTGATGAACTTCAGGTATTTGGTGTAACAGTAGTTGGTTCCGTCGTTCTCCTTCGGTGCGAAGTCTGAGGCGCAAACGCCGAAGATGGTGATCTCCTTCTTGGGGTCAACGACCTTCCCGAACGGGAAATCGGGGAACTGAGCCGGGCTTTTTGGTGTGTTGTAGAGGGTGTCCCCGTCCTTGTTCACGTTGGCTCCACAGTTCCCATAATTCAGGAAAACGTACTCGGTCGCTTCTGTCCCGTTCTGCATGTCCGGGGTTATGTCCTCTTCGTCGTGTACCTCATAGATCACAAGCTGAATCGCGCCGCTCTGCTTTGCGCCTGAGATCTTGAAGGTCTGCCCTGTGGCGACAGGGTAGCCCTTAAAGATGCCTTTCTCCCAAAGCAGTCCAAGGATGGTCTTCATCCCCTGCATGGGGCTTTTTGCAAGCTGGGCAACACGGCGATAGGTGGTATCCTTCGAGAGTCCACCTATCATCTTCGCTGCAACCTCGTTGCCTCCGGCGTCCACCAGCCCGGCGAAACTCGTCTGATCTCCCTCAGCGGTTGAGGACGTCTTCCAGTCGTGGGAGTGCTGGGATCTGGCGTTGAGGAAGGGCAGGTGTGATCCGAGGACCCCCCCAACCCTAAAGTAGCCTACCGTCACCTTGTCGATGGTCAAGGTGACGTAATTTGAAGAAGGGTTATAGATTTGTACATCCTTGATAAGGAGGCTTTCGCCGCTGTCTGCGGCGAGTTCCAGGTCTGTGTTTCCGATCACGGTCTTGACCATGAAGGGTTCTTTTACTGCCATTTTCTCCTCACCTCCTTGCCCTTGCGTTGGGGTTGTGCCTTACTTCCTCAACGCAAGCTTCTTCTCGTGCAGGGCCTTCGCAATGACGGCAACCCTGTTGATGTTTGCAGGGTCACCCTTCGGGAGCTTGGGCGGGAGGTCCACCCTTTCGATCTCAGCATGGAAGGGCGCAAAGCCCTCCTCGTAATCCGGCCCTGCGATCATCACACCCTCTGAGAACCTTCCGGGGCCTTTCTTCAAAGCCCTGTCCTGCCATTTCTTCAGTCCCGCCCTCTTGATGCCTCCGGCGTACCTTCCGGCCTGGGCGGCTGCGGTTACGGCCTTGACATAGGTGTTATTGGCCTTTACCGCTTCTTCCTCCCAGTTCTTCTTGGGGTTCTCGATCCCGAATTTGTAGTCCTCCGCCCTTAGGGGGGTCACCTGAGTCCACTTTTTGGCGATTACATCAAGTGGTCGTATCGCTGCCATTCTTCCACCTCCTCTTTTTTTTTACCTCACGATCCCGACGGGTCGTGAGACCAGTTCTCCTCTTCTTTCTTCAAGCTCTGGTGTTGTGATCTTTTTCTTCTTGAGGGTGACTACGATGTAGTCGCCCTCGATTGTGTAGGTCAATGCCTCCCACCCTAACGGTGAAACGATGTTAACTAAACGCTGATACTCCAAAAAATTAGGGTCAAGTGGCATCTCTCTTCCCCTCCTTTCCTCTGATCCCGTTAAGGATCAGTGTTTCAAGTCTCGTTATTCTCCGCTCAATTCTAATCAGATACCCCAGCACGGCCAGCACGGCCACCAGGGTCGGCATGTGTAGCGTTACCCATTCCTCCATGTAGCGCCCTCATGATCTGCTCATAGCAGTCTCTACACAGGATAAGAGTCCTTGTCTCCGGCGGCTCGAAGCCCTGAAGACAGATCTGGCACTTGATAAGGTGCGTGTAGATTATATCGTCAACCTTCGGGGGCTCGGCCTCCCCGGGATAGGCTTCATCTGCCTGCTCCTGGGCAAGGTACATATCAACCCACATCCTGAGAGTCTTAACGCTTATTTTGTTGTCGATGACCTCCTGTGTGTACCTTGCCCTTGCCTGGTCGTCCTCGATCTTATCAAGGAGCTTTGCATGCTCGATACTGATCTGCTTCGTGTGGAGCAGGAGCTGAATGTCAGGCTTCATCTCCAGGAGATCAAGGCGCTCCTTGACCCAGTGGGGTGATTTCCCCACAAGCTTGGCGATGTTCTTGATTCCCCATTTGTATGTATCCTTCATCTCCTGGAGGACCGCTGCTTCCTCGATCGGGCTTAGATCCCTTCTTGCCACATTCTCCGCAAGTTGCAAGGCGACATCAAATTGCTCGTCCTCCTGGATAACGGTGGCGTCGATCTCCTTAAGTTTCGCTTCTTTTGCCGCAAGGAAACGCCTGTGTCCCGCTATGATCTCATAGCGGTCACCCTTCTCCCTGACGGTGATTGGGTTGATGAGTCCGAGGGTTTTTATCGAGCGGGCAAGGGCCTTTATCTCCTCGTCGGAAGGCTCAAGCCTTAGTGGTGCGGGTGGCGGGTCGATCTTGTCTATTGGTATCCTTTTTACAAGTCGTGGCCCTGTGGACATCTTTCTTCCTCTTGCAATGTGTATGCCACAATGTTATATTCTTGTCAAGGGAAACGTTTCCGAAATGTTTCTCTGTGGGGGGCCATTGGTCCCGCTAAGGAACCCGGGGCGATGTTACTTAAACTTGGTGTTGATATAAGCCGCTTGAGGCGTCCCATTCGGAGGGCGTTGAATAGAATTGACAGGGTTTTTAGGGATCATGGTTTGGAGGCTGTCATTACGTCAACTTATGAAGGCAATCATTCTCCCTCTTCGCTTCATTATGCTAATCTTGCTGTCGATATTCGTCTCCCCAAAAAACTTAGTCCTGCGGAGATCACGCAAGAGCTAAGGGATGCCCTCGGTTCTGATTATGACGTTGTCCTCGAACGGGACCACATTCACATCGAGTATGACCCTAAAAGGGGCGTGATAAATTCTTAGAAAGGAGGGATAAGGCATGACCTGGAAGTTTTGGGTTGAGATCGGGATCAGGATTTTGGGGGCGCTTGTAAGGCTTCTCTCCCCTGAGATCCGCAAGGTGATGGAGGATCTGATGGTTGAGTGGTACGAGAAGGCCAAACAAACTGATAACCCCTGGGATGACTACCTTGTGGAGCTTGTAGCGCAGTTGCTCGGTGTTGAGCTTCCTGAATGATCAGGGGGGTCCTTAGCTTCCTTCGTCACCTTCTGGGTTCGCTCCTGGTGATCACGTCGATCTTTGTGGGTTTCTGCCTTCTCTGCGCCCTTCTGAGCGCACTTTAAGGCGGGGGGGGTAGTTAGATATAGGGGCTGGGTCTTTACGCTGTGTCAAGTAAATTTGAGAGGATCCCCCCTGGTACCGTCCTGAATGCGTGACGGTTAGAGTGAAGGCAAAAAAAAGCCCGGCCGAAGCCGGGCCCCAAATAAGGGATGTTTTAAATGTGGAGGTAATAGGTCAACGTGTGATCCGCAGGGTTGTATCCCTCTACCTTCCTCCACTCTTCGAGTTTTTTGCGTATCTCCTCCTCAATTGTCCTCAGATAACTGAAAGCGGTTTTGGGGTCGCTGTGGTGTGTTTCTTTAGCCCAGATCCATCTTTCCGCCGCTTTAAACAAATAGAAGTCGTTCTCCTTTAGTATTGCCTCGACCGTTCCCCTTTTCCCCTTCATTTCCTCTGGAAGGACAATGTAGACTTTCATCTTTCTCCCTCCTTTCTTTTTATTTTTGGGGACCTCCGGCCCCCTTTCTTCCTATCCTCAGGAACAACCGCAATCTTGCTCAACGACCCCCATGGCCATCAGTTCCCTGACGGCCTGAAGGAGCTCCCGGGCCTTCTCCTCTACAAAGGCCCATCTCTTGTCAACACGGCTGATCTGCTCGGCAAGGCCTATCACCTCGCCGAGGTTTATTTGGATCCTAACTTTGTGCCTGATATCGTAATCCATCCGCTTCACCCCCTTTCTTCATATTTTGCCCTAAACCCACCTTTCCCCTTCGGCCCACCCTCTTCACCCTTTCCTTGAGAGGTGGGCGAAGGGGACCGGATAAGCGCCGGAGCGAAGCGGAGGCCACCTTTTGAGCCTTCCGATGAGCTTAGGGCCGGCCCGATACCCCGAAGGGGTTCGGATGCAAGCCGTGGCGAAGCCTGTGACAGGCTTTGACTTGGTGGGGAGCTTGTTCTTTGGGTGTTTCTGTGAGTGCGTCCGTTTCCTGGCGATCTGGTGCCTGGCACAAGGCTTGCGCCGGCCCTTAGCGAAGAGGAAGGCGTTTCTGCCCCCCTTTGAGGGGGGTTTGGGGGGTGTCCAGTGAGATGGTAGCGGTTCGGGGGTATGGGGGCTGCCCCCCATCCTGCTTGAGTT
>QMPS01000070.1 GCA_003648675.1 Aquificota bacterium | reverse complement strand
TTTCACTTTACGGGCCTTGGTCTCTTCCAGGTTGGCGGTGACGTAGATTTCCTCTTTATTGTAGACACTCAGGACAGGGTAACCTGGTGCCACAAAGTCTCCCGGGTGAAGGAACTTTTTGGCTACCACGCCATTGATGGGGCTCTTTACCTTGGTGTGTTCCAGGGTGATCCGGGCGGCTTCTACGGTTTTTTGGGCTTTCTCCACAGTGGCTCCGGCGGCTTCCAAAGCTTTGAGAGCCTCCTTGACCCGGGCTTGGGCCAGGGCGATTTTGTCTTTTTGGGCTAGGGCTTGGCGGTAAGCAGCCCTATGAGCTTTGAAAGCTTCACGGGCCTCCTTGAGAGCCGTTTCTATGGTCTCAAATTTCTGCTTGCCCACCACCCTCCTTTTGTAAAGGGCTTTGTAGCGCTGGTAGTCTCTTTCTACCTGTTGGAGTTTGGCTCGGGCTGCGTCCATTTGAGCCTTGGCTAGGGCGATGGCCTGGATCACTTCCTTTCGGGTGAGGATTAAGGCTTTTTGTGCTTTTCTCCATGTCGCTTCCCTGGCCTGGGCCAGGCTTTGTGCTTCCTTTAAGGCGGCCTGGGCTACCCTGAGCTTGGCCCGGTAGTCTCTGTCGTCGATGGTGAAGAGAAGCTGACCCTTTTTCACCTGTTGGGCCTCATCCACTAGGATCTGAGCAATGTGTCCCGGCACCAGGGGAGAGACATTCACCAGGTCTGCCTCCACAAAGGCATCGTCGGTTGTGGCGTGGGTGAATCTGTAGTGGAACCAAAAGCCCCCTTTGATGAGGGCGGCTATGAGCCCTACCACTCCCAGGGCCAGGATCACTTTGCGCCAGGTGTTCCTTTTGGGCTGTTCTTCTTGTTTCTGTTCCCCTCTCTCTTCCATCAGGGCTCCTCTCCCATGAGTCTCAAAAGTCGGGCCACAGCCAGATTGTACTGGTAAATGGCTCTGTAATAGTAGGTCTGGGCCTGGGTGAGGAGGGTCTGGGCATCCAGTACCTCTGTGGAGGTGTCAATCTGCTCTTTATAGCGTTCCTCAGTGACCCTAAAATTCTCTTTGGCTTGCTCCACAGCGGATCTGGCCGTTTCTATGTTTTGGCGGGCGGCCTCCATCTCCAGATAGGCGTTTTGGACCTCCAGGGCCACTTTGTCCTGGATCTCTTTGAGGTAGGCCAGGGCTTTGAGCTCTCCCAGTTTGGCCTTCTCAACCTGGTGGCGGGTGCGACCCATTTCGAAGAGGGTCCACTCCAATCCAGCCGTGAGCCTCCAGTCTTCTGCATCGGTGAGGTCATCCCCTGTGCAGTCGGGGGTGTTTCCGTGCTTTCTGTAGACCCCTTCTAGGAAGATGTGAGGGAAGTAATCGCTTCGGGCCAGGCGAATGCTCTCTTTACTCTTCTCCACCTCTTTCCTGGCTACTTCCACCACGGGCCTTTGGTCCAGGGCCCTCTGGATAGCTTCTTTAAGGGATAGGGCAGGTTTGGGCATGAGAGCTATGTCTTTCACCTCCAGGGGGGCTGTGACATCCCTGTGGAGGATGGCGTTGAGGGTGGCCTTGGCCACGGCCACGCCGTTTTTGGCCCTCACCAGGTCCTGCCGGGCTTGGGCCAGGGCCACCTGGGACTTGAGGAGGTCGTTCCTGGGGATCACTCCTTTCTCGAAAAAGTTTTTGGCCACGAAGAGGTGCTGAGAGAGCTGTTTTACAGCCAGCTCTGCTACCTTTTTCATTCTTTGGGCTGTAAGGATGCCGAAGTAGGCTTTCTTCACGTTGTAGGCTACCTCGAGGCGGGTTTCTTCCGTTTCTAGTTCTGCTTGACGAGCGGAGAGAATAGCCATCTTGTGGGCGGCGGTGATAGCCCAACCTGTGAAGATGGGTTGTTGGAAGGAGAAAGTGTATTGGTAGACGTTTTGTCTGGAGGTGATGATATGGCCGGGTTTGAAGGTGAGGGGCTCCATGCCAGGGAGTAAGGGAGGAATGGTGAGAGGCTGGGTCTTCACCTTCTGTTCTTCGTTCCATCGGGTATAGCTATAGTTGAGCTTCACCGTGGGAAAGTAGCGGGTCCAGGCCTCCCGCTCGGCCTCTTTGGCCATGGAGAAGGTGAGTTTGGCGGCCTCCAGGGTGGGGTTCTGTTTCAAGGCTATCTGGACGGCCTCGTCCATGGTGAGGACTCTTCCCTGGACCCCAGAGGCCAGAGGTATCAGAAGGAGAAGGATTATCAGGGCCAGACGTTTCATAGGGATGCCCCTTCCATGAAGATGGCCAGAGCTATGTCCTGGACTTCTCCCAGGTCTTTGATTCGGCCCTTAAGCCACTCAAAGAAGAAACTGTTGAGAATACCCATGAAGGCCCTGGTGAGGTGTGAGGGAGGAAGGGGTTTCAGCTCTCCTCTCTCTATGCCCCTTTCCACAACTGCTTGGTAAAGGCAGAAGAACTGGCCATAAAGGTGGTCAGCCTTGACGCCTAAGCGCTCCCTCACCGCTTCCAGGGTGGCCAGTTGCTCCGAAAGATAGAGCTTGAAGAAGGAGCGGTGTTTCTCGACAAAGGCAGTTTGGGCCCGCAGCATTTTGCTGAGGGTCTCCCGGGTGGGAGCTTCCTCTTGTGCCAGGGCTTGGAGGGTTTCCAGGAGTTCCTGGCGTCTCTCTTCTAAAGGTGATAGATAGAGTTCCTCTTTGCTTTTGAAGTGCTGGTAGATGGTGCCTACTCCAACTCCGGCCCTTTTTGCCACCTCGGCTATGGTTGTTCCGTGGAAGCCCTTTTGGGAGAAAAGTTCCAAAGCGGCTTCCATGATCTCCTGCCGTCTGAGGATCTTGCCCTTCGTTCTCCATCCGCCTTCCATGGGCCGTTTTTATAGTTGAACGTCGGTTCAAGTCAAGAATGATGGTTCGGGAGAAAGGGGCTGGGTGTTTCATCCCTAGGCCTTTTTGCTCCGTTTCCGATGCCATACCAGGTAGACCAGGGCCAGCAAGATGGAGAGGATCACCATGGCCCAGACCGTCTTGTTGAGGTAGAGCTTGAGGAGTTCCTGGTTGTGGCCCACCAGATAACCCACCAGGGCCAGTACCATGACCCAGAGGCCTGCTCCCAGAGAGGTGAAGAGGATAAAAAGGGGTATGTTCATGCGGGCCATGCCGGCAGGGAGAGAGATGTACTGGCGGATGCCCGGCAGAAGTCGGCCTATTAAGGTGCTGATGTGTCCGTGGCGGTCGAAGAACAGGTCCACCCTGCTCAGGGTCTTGTCACTCACCAGGAAGTATTTGCCGTAGCGCTGGAAGAAAGGGCGTCCCAGGGCCAGGGAGATCCAGTAGTTGAAGAGGGCGCCCAGAAGAGAGCCCAGGGTGCCGCAGAGGATGACCAGAAGGATGTTCATTTCCCCTTTGGAGGCTAGGTAGCCGGCCGGTGGGATGACCACCTCGCTGGGGAAGGGGAAGAAGGAAGACTCCAGGAACATGAGGACCAGGATGCCGGGATAGCCCAGGCTGCCCATAGTCTTCACTATCCACATGACCACTTGGTGCAGCATGGCTCAGATGGTGAGACACTTCTGGCACAGGAGGCCTTTCAGGTCTCCCGCTAGGTATCTCTTTCTGATTTCTGTGAACCTAGGGCTGTTCCAGATCTCCTCCAGGCTCTGTTCTCTCAGGTTTCCCAGGATGGTGGTCCGTTCCCAGTCCACACAGCACAGGACCACATCGCCGTTGTAGAGGATGTAGGCCTGCTCAAAGAGACGATTACAGAAGGAGAAGGGTTTCCACTTCTTCGGATTGAGGCCCGTGGCGGCTATCTCCTTCATGGCCCTGTTTTCTAGGGGCCTCACGTTTACCTTTACTTTTCTGGCCTTCCAGTAAGCCATGATTTCGGGGAGTTCCTCCTCTATGGCTTTGGTTCTCACCATGGTGACTCGGACCCTGGGCTTGCTGGCTCCCTTCCTCTTTTTCAGTTCCAGGAAACGGTCTATGTTTTCCAGGACCTTTTCCAGCTTGAGACCCACCATCTGGGACTCGTAGGTCTCTTTTCTGATGCCGTGGACGCTGAAGTTTATCCTGTCCAGTCCCGATTCTATGAGCTGCTCTCCCGTTTCGTCGTCCAGGAGGGCACCGTTGGAGTTGATCTTGATCACCGTGTCGGGCTGCTTTCTGTCGGCTAGATAGCGGATTTTGTCCCCCAGCCTCCGATCCAGCAGGGGTTCGTTCATGAGGTAAGGGCTGATGCGAGCCACGGAATGGCGGGTGATCTCGTCGGCTATTTTTGTGAAGAGATCCCATTCCATCTCTCCATGGGTGAGTTTGGGCCCCACAATGGAGTTAGGGCAAAAGACGCACCGGGCGGGGCATCCGCTTTTGGTCTGGATCTGGATCACCCTGGGAAAGGGCGGTAAGGGGCGCTCTTTTCTTATGAGCCTTTTGTACAGGGCCTTTAGGGTCCCCGTCTCCTGGGGCAGGTAGTATCTCCTCATGGTCTCTTCTCTCTAAGGCATGGAATGGTAGAAATCAATGGTTTTTAACCCCCCATTTGTCTGAAGGAGTAAAGGGTTTTTCTACCTAGACAAGAACTCTTGGGGAGTGTTTACTTTAGGGCCATGGTGTGGATTCAGTTTGTGATCTGTGCCCTGCTGGTGATCCTGGTGGGGAGCCGCCTCTCCTTCTATGGCGATGTAATAGCCGAAAAGAGCGGCTTGGGGCGGGTTTGGATAGGAGCGGTGCTCATCGGCGCTGCCACCTCCCTGCCGGAGATGGCCACAGGCCTTTCAGCTGTGATTCTCATAAAAGCACCCAATCTGGCTGTCGGGGGAATAGTGGGCTCCTGTCTTTTCAACTTGGTGATCTTGGCTTTGATCGATTTGATTTACAGGAAACGGCCCCTCCTTTCCTCCGTCACCAAAGGACAGATGCTCTCCGCTGCTTTAAGCGTCATCATGATGGGCATGGCCGCCTTTGCCCTGGTCCTCTCCCAATGGGTGACCGTGCCTGGTCTGTTGGGGATGCAGCTTCCTTCGTGGGTTATTTTACTGATCTATTTGGTGGGTTTTAGGTTGATCATGGTCCATGAGAGGGGGGAGTTTCGGTCGGAGGATACCTACCTCCATCTCTCTGCTTCCCAGGCCTACTGGACTTTTGCCCTCCTTTCTCTAGTCATGATTGGTCTCTCCGTGTGGTTGGCCTATCTGGGAGAGGGGATATCTAAGGTCACGGGCTGGGATACCTGTTTCGTCGGGGCCCTCTTCCTGGCGGTGGTCACATCCCTGCCCGAGTTGGTGGTCTCCTTCACCGCTGTGAAGCTGGGGGCTGCCGATCTGGCTGTGGGCAATGTCTTCGGCTCCAACGCTTTTAACGTGGCCATCCTGGCCTTTTATGATCTGGCCTTCAAGGGGCCCTTCTGGAGTAAATTGAGTCTTCTTCATCTTCTGGGCCTCACCTCGGCCATGACCATAACGGGGGTCACCTTTATGGCCATGGTTTATCCCCGGAAACGCTTTGTCGTGGGGGTGGGGTGGGAGACCCCTCTCATTTTGGG
>QMPS01000069.1 GCA_003648675.1 Aquificota bacterium | reverse complement strand
GTTTAAGGGGCACCCTATCCAGGAAAGGCAAAGGAATGGTCAAGCCCGGCCTTTTGGGCGCGACGCTGAGGGGGTAAAGGCCCTGACTCCTCAACTCCCTGGCCACTACCCGGGGGTTGGGGGCTTCTATAACTCCTGTAACCCTCCTCCCCCCGGTATCCCGGGCCACATATTTATACTCCATCACCACCTCCCTTTAACTCTGCCACCAAGGTGCCACCCTCACCACATCCAGGGCATCTATCCTGCCACTTCACCGCTACGCAGCCACACTTCTCACAGGAGTAAAGGACACACATATCCCTGCCCAAGGCCCCACTGAAAAGCTGAAAGGCCTTCTCCCCCTCCCCAAGTCTGCACAGAACAAGCCCCTTTAGGAAATCCACAGAAGGATCTTCCACTTCCAGCGCGGAAACGGTCTTCTGAGCGTCCTGATACATGCCCAGAGAAAAATGGAGCCTAGCGAGGACAAAAGGTATAAGGGGATTATGGGGATACCGAGCCATTAGCTTCCTATAAAAGCTGATAATCTCCCCCGGACGTTCTTTGGCCAATAAAAGGTCCTCTAGCTTATCGAAGAGAACAAGAACCCGGGGATTGGCTTCACAGGCTTTCTTAAGAGTTTCTATTAATTTGTCTCCTTTATCCCCATCCATCTCCACCAAAGCCACTACAGCAGGCACAAAGGAGGGATTACTCTTGGCAAGCTTTCCCATGAGACCTCTGTCACCATCCCTTTTAGCCTTTTCATAGAGCATCCAAGTGAGCCTCTTCTCCTCCCGCTCTTTTTCGTCTTTAGGCACCATCTTTACCACTTTACTTTGTAAGGCCAAGGCCTTATCCACCTTACCCAATTCCAAAGATACCTTCATGAGCTCCCTATAAAGCTCCGCAGAGGGCTTGGCTTTCTTCAAAAGAAGCTCTAGGGCGTCTAGAGCCTCATCCCACTCCCCAGTGGCCACAAAATCCTGATAAAGCTGATAAAGAAGCCAGGGATCGTCCTCCAGAACCCTCCTCGCCTTCCTGTGCCAACTGAGAGCCTCCTCCTTTTTACCCTCCTCCCTGGCCACCATACCCATAAGGATCAAACCCTCCAAAAACTTGGAGTCCATGGATAGAAGCTTCTTCAAAATTGCCCTGGCCCTGGCCAGATCACCAGTGTTCCACCACCCCAAAGCTGTGCGAAAGAGAAATCGCTTCTTCTCTTCCTCTTTTCTCTTCCGCTTCTCCCTAGCCTTCCTCAGCACGCCTCTAAGCTCCCCACCAGCCATGATCACCATGGCAGCCGCAAAACCGACCATGACCAACACCACCACCACAGCCGCCATAGGAAGGCTGTAGCTTTGAGTCTTGGTCAACTTAAAGGTCACGCTCTGGGGATTAAGGATGGCCACATAAAGAAAGATCGCTGTCGGGATGATGGCAGCCAGCAAAACCCTGATCATTTAACCCTCCTTCCCAACAGGGAGCAGACTAGGCGCATCTCCCCACAATCTGTCCAAGTCATAGAGCTCCCGGGCCTCCTCTAAAAAGATGTGGACCACAACATCCCCGTAATCCATGAGAATCCACCTACCCTCGCTATAACCCTCCACATGCCATGGAGAGATGTTCACTTCTTCCAAGACCCTCTCCACCTCATCAGCCATAGCCCTGGCCTGAACAGGAACCCGAGCAGAAACCAGAACAAATGCATCGACTATAGTGGCAAAATCCCTCAAGTCCAACGCCACTATGTCTTCCCCCTTCTTTTCTTCAAGCACTTCCGCTATAACCTTAACCTTATCTTCCAGCCTCATCCTCCTCCTCTTCGCCCCGCAAAGTCACTCGACTTTTCGAGGGAGCGACCATCTATTATCTATAAAGACCCCTCTCACTGATAAAGGTTTCCACCTCGTCAGGTACTCTGTACTTTATACTCATACCCTTGCGCAATCTTTTCCTTATCCCTGTAGAAGAGATACCTATGTTCACTACGGGGGTCAAATAAAGCCTGGATTCAAATCCCTCACCCTGAACAGAAAAGATTTGAACATCCTCAACTTTGCCATGATAGTAAAACTCCACCTGAGAGAACCGGCCATGAAACTCCGCCAAATAATCCTCCAGCTCCTCCAAAGTCACCTCCCTTCCCGCTCTCTCCATAACCACAAAATCCGCATATTTGAAGAGCTCTGGTGGCTCTCTCCAGGTGTGGAGATGGAGAAACGCCTCACTGCCGATGAGAAAGTAGAGCCTGGCCTTCACCTTATCGGCCAGATCCTTCAGAGTATCCACGGTATAGGACTTGGTTCCTCTTCTCACCTCCAAATCAGAAAGACCGAAAAAGGGGTTTCCTTTAATGGCCAACCTCACCATGGCCAACCGATCCCGGGCCGGAGCAACGTCTACAGACTTGTGAGGAGGCAGGTAGGAGGGTACAAAGAGAATCCTGTCTAAAGAAAAACGTTCTCTCACCTCCTCGGCCACCACCAGATGACCCATGTGAATAGGATTGAAAGTGCCTCCAAAAATCCCCAGACGGTCCAGCTCTTCTGCCATGGTTATGGACTACACCACCTTTTTACTCCAGTCAAATCACTCCCTTATCTGCCCCTGACCCAGAATAACAAATTTGCAGCAAGTGAGATCCTCCAACCCCATAGGCCCCCTCACGTGGAGCTTCTGAGTGGATATTCCCATTTCCGCCCCCAAACCAAACTCGTATCCATCAGTGAAGCGAGTGGAAGCATTGACATAAACGGCTGCTGCATCCACCTCCTGGAGAAACCTCATGGCAGTGGCGTAGTTGGTAGTAACAATGGCCTCAGAGTGGCCCGAACCATAGGTGTGGATATGATCCACTGCCTCCTCAAAAGAGTCTACCACCCTCACGGCCAGGATGAGATCCAGGTATTCAGCGTACCAGTCCTCCTCCGTGGCCCCTTTCATTTGGGGAACCAGCTCCCTGGCCTTGGGGCATCCCCTCAGCTCCACTCCTGCCTCCTCGAAACGGCGGGCCATCTCAGGCAAAAAGGCTTTGGCCACATCCCTGTGAACCAAAAGGGTCTCCATAGCATTGCAGACTCCGGGCCTCTGGACCTTGGCGTTGAAGGCAATGTTCCAAGCCATATCCAGATCAGCGTCCCTATCCACAAAGGTATGACACACCCCTTTATAGTGATAAACCACGGGAATCCTAGAGTTCTCTGCCACAAAACGGATAAGGCCCTCACCCCCCCCTGGGCACCACCAGATCCACAAACCCTTCCATCCTCAAAAGATGAAAGACGGCCTCCCTGTCTGTGGTCTCTATTAGCTGTATAGCTTGGGCGGGGACCCCTGACTCCCGGGCCGCCTCCTGGAGGATACCGGCGATGACGGCATTGGAGTGGATGGCCTCCGACCCTCCTCTAAGGACGATGGCGTTACCAGATTTGACGCACAGAGCCGCCGTGTCCGCTGTCACGTTGGGCCTAGATTCATAAATGACAGCCACCACCCCCAAAGGAACCCGAAGCTTGCCTATCTGAAGGCCATTAGGCCTCTTCCACATCTTGACCACTTCCCCCACAGGATCAGGCAGGGCTGCCACCTCCCTGAGTCCATCGGCCATACCCTTTATCCTCTTGTCATCCAGAAGGAGCCTATCCAACAAAGCCGAAGAGAGGCCCTTCTCCTTGCCGCACTCCAAATCTTTGGCGTTCTCCTCCTTTATGAGCTCCGCCTTCCTCTCCAACAGATCCGCCATGGTCATAAGGGCCCGGTTCTTCACCTCTGTGGAAAGACGGGCCAACACCCTACTGGCCTCCTTGGCCTTCTTCACCCTCTCCAGCACTTCTTCCCTGGCCTGCACCTTCCACCTCCTCACAGGTTCTCATAGAGCACCACCAGATTATCCCGGTGGATGACTTCATCAGAATGATGATAGCCCAGCACCTCCTGGATCTTGGAGGAATGGACCCCTTTTATCCTTTCTATCTCAGGGGAAGAGTAATTGACCAGTCCTCTGGCCACTTCCCTTCCATCCTTATCCAGGCAACTCACAGGATCCCCCATTTCAAACGCACCTCTCACCTCCAATACACCTCTGGGAAGGAGGCTCTTTCCCCTCCTGACCAGAGCCTCCACAGCACCATCATCGATAACAAGGGACCCCACAGGCTGAAGGGTGTATCCGATCCACATCTTCCTACCCACCAACCTCTCTTCCCGGGGCAAAAAGAAGGTACCCACCTCCTCTCCCTCCAATATCCTACACAGCACCCGAGGCTCGTCACCCCGGGCAATGACAGCGGGAATTCCCGAAGCCACCACCTTCTTTATGGCCTCCACTTTAGAGGCCATTCCACCCGTCCCCACAGAGGAGAGGCCACTCACATCACACTTCCCCAGTTCCCCGTTTATAGACCTCACTTCCCTGAGAAGACTTGCACCTCCCCTGGAAGGATCACAAGTGTAAAGGCCCTCCACCGTGGACAGAATAACCAGGAGATCAGCCTCGGCCATCATGGCCACCAGAGCTGAAAGGTTGTCATTGTCCCCAAACTTGATCTCCTCAACCATGACGGTATCGTTCTCGTTTATGATGGGAATTACTCCCATCTTGAGGATGGTGAACAGTGCATTTCTGGCGTTTAAGTAGCGCCTCCTATGCTCTAGATCGTCCCTTGTAAGGAGAACCTGAGCCACCTTCTGTCCCCATCTCTCGAAATGGCGCTCATAAGCCCAGATGAGGTGGGCTTGCCCAACAGCGGCACAGGCCTGCTTGGCGGGTATGCTCTTGGGTCTGCCTTGAAGGCCAAGCACCCCGATTCCGGCAGCCACAGCCCCTGAGGAGACCAAGATCACCTCCATCCCCTGGTTCCTCAAGTCAGCCAGATCCAAGGCCAAGCCTGAGACCACCTCTTCCCGGAGGCCCCCCTGGGGATGGGCTATCACCCCACTGCCCACCTTCACCACAAGGCGCCTGCACCCCTCCAGATACTGCTCCCTCAAGTCCTCCCTCACTCTCCCTCCAAAGAGACCACAGCCTCCTTTCTAGCTTTGCTCAGGAATTGCCAAGTCTTCTCCAAAAGCTCTTCCACTCCTTCCCCCGTAACGGCTGACACGGCACTGAAGGAAAACCCCAAGGCCTCCACCCTCTCGGCAAAGGAGGCAACCTTGTTCCTGTCTTCTATCAAATCCAGCTTGGTCCCCACCACCATCCTGGGTTTATCTTCTAAGCCTGAACCATAGGCCTCCAGCTCTTTGGAAACCACCTCTAAAGCCTCCCATGGATCCCTCTCCACGCCGGAGAGGTCCACCAGATGGAGTAAGACCCCGGTTCTCTCGATGTGGCGTAAGAACTCCAGCCCCAAACCTGCCCCCTCATGGGCCTTCTCGATAATCCCAGGAATATCGGCCATAACGAAACTCCTATAACCCGGCAGGGAAACCACCCCCAAGTAAGGGACCAACGTGGTGAAGGGATAGTCTGCCACCTTGGGTCTGGCCTTGGAAACCCGGGACAAAAGGGTAGACTTGCCAGCATTGGGCAGACCCACCAGTCCCACATC
>QMPS01000068.1 GCA_003648675.1 Aquificota bacterium | reverse complement strand
GAGTAGGGTGGGGATAGAGCCAGGATGGACCCCAGCTTTTCCCTTTTTGTCAGGACGTAGGCCTTGCTTACAGAGTCCAGTGCATTCTTCAGTTCTTCCATGGATTTAAAGTTTCGGATCTTCTTTCCCGAGTAGAAGGCCAGGGAATATCTCTTTTCTGCTTTGTAAGTGTAAAGGGGCGTGCTGTCATTTTTGACCATAAGGGACACTGCGAAGGCTGCGGACTTTCTTTTGGAGTAGATGGGCATGGCCACCATGAACACCAGTAGGTAGGCTATGAGGACTGGGGGGATGAGCTTGAAGGGGAAGATTTGGTTTTCCTTCCAAGTACCGGCTATGAGGAGGGCCCAGGCGGGGAAAGTGGGCAGGATGTAGTGGGGCATTTTGGATTTGGAGAGGGTGAAGAAAATGGTGGGTAGTAAAATCCACGAGGCGAGGAAGAGGGTGCGATGGGGGTAGAGACGCCAGAGTTCTTGCAGCTTTCTCAGGGCGCTGGGAAGGAGGAAGGTCCAGGGTAGGAGTCCTAAGAGGATTACTGGAAGGTAATAGTAGAAGGGAGCTCCTCGGTGGAAGCGGGGGGTGAGGTATCTCAGGACGTTTTCCTCCCAAAAGAAGTGGTAGCAGTAGCCCGGTTCTCTAAGCTCTGCTAGTACAAAGGTAGGAGCGGCAATGAGCAGGAAGACCAGAATGACCAGGGGCCAAGGAATGGAGATTCTCTCCTTGTCCACCAGAGACTTGTATAGGAGGACAGGCAGAAATGTCATAAGTGGTATGACCATGCCTACGGGTCCCTTGGTGAGGAAGGCTAGGGCGACGAATAGGGAGGCTAAGGCCCAGTCCCTCTTTTTTCCCTCTTCTAGAGCTTTCCACAGGAATAGCAGAGAGGCGAGGATGAAGGAGGTGAGGACCATGTCGAAGATCACTATGTGGGCGTAGCTTACGTAGATGAGGGAAGTGGCCTGGAGTAGGGCGGCTAGGCAGCCTTTTTCTCTCCCCCAGAGGCGGGTTCCCAGCAGTAGGGTGACCCATACTCCTATGAGGGCTGCTAACGCCGAGGGTAGGCGGGCGGCGAATTCTCCTGGGCCGATGAGGAGGAAAGAGGAGGCTACCATCCAATAGTAGAGGGGAGGTTTCTGGTAGCGCACCTGGCCGTTGAGGGTGGGAGGGAGCCAGTGGCCGTCCCTCACCACTTCTAGGGCTACCTGGGCATTTCTGCCCTCGTCAGGATCCAGGAGGGGGTAGGCTCCCAAACCTGGTAGAAAGACAGCCAGGGAGATAAGGAGGACCAGGAGCCATGATAGGTCACTCCTTATATTCAATGGCCTTTAGCTCTCCTTGCCGAACTTCTCTTGGATTTTCTTTTCCAAGGTCTTGAGCATGTCATCGAAGGACTTGTTTACCAGGATGTCGTTGATCTGGACCCGGTAGTTATTCACCATACTCACTCCTTCGATGAGGATGTCATACACAAGCCATTTCCCTTCTTTGTTGATGAGCCGGCATTCCATAGAAATAGGCTTGGGCTGGGCCTTGGAGTATATCTTTAGAAGAACCCGGGCGTAGGGAGGGTCGGTTTCCTCTTTTTCGTAGATGATCTTCTCGTCAGAGTATTTCTCGAACTTGTCGGCATAGTTGGCCTTGACGAACTCTTTAAAGAGTTGGGTAAATCTCTCTCTCTGCTGAGGGTTCACCCGTCTCCACCTTATGCCCAGCACCCTTCTGGCCACCTCTTGCCAGTCAACTGACTTCTCAACGATTTTCAGGATCTCTTGGCTTTTCTCTTTGGGTTTGAGTTTGGGGTTCTTCAAAATGGTTAGGGCGTCCTCTATTTCGCTCTTCACTTGGTCCATGGGGGACACTGCAGGGGTGGGGGCCGCCAACACAGGCAATGCCGTTAAAAGGACCAATAGGGTTGTCAAAACCTTACCCTTCATGCTTTCACCTCTATTTTTGGATGAGTTCCCTTCTATACTGGTAGTAAGCGTTTCTCACGGCGATGTAAGGGTCTATGGCTGACTCTATCAGGCTCTCGTAGGTTCCCAAGGTGAGGGAGGTTTCGTTGATCTTGTCTAGGGCAAAAATTCCTGCATAGACCCAGCCGTTTACCAAATAGTAGATGGGGTCTATAAGGGTATCGAACACGGTGCCTAGAGAGTCTCTGACACACGATGTTCCCAGAATGGGCCAGTCTATATAAGCCACCTCTTTCACACCATAGACCCCCAGGGTTTGACCAAAGTCTTCGTCCACCCTTTTCAAGCCCATCTGGGATGCGGGATCCAAGAGTCCTCCCAGTCCCACGGTGGAGTTGATGGCGAACCGGCATAGGACTATGCCTGCCTTCTCTAACTTAAACTGGAGGAGAGAGTTGGCAAAGCGCACCGGGGCGTGGAGGTTCAGTATGGCGTGCCTCACTCCAATTCTCACATCTTCAGGGAGGATGAAGCCATAAACCCTGGCTAGGGGCTTAAGGGCGTTAAAGTAGAGCTTATCGTTGACCCAGAAGAAGCCTCTGTTTACGGGCTGGAATGGGTCGGGCATGGTGCCTTGAATCACTTTCCCCTTTTCCCTAGCTTTTCTAGCTTTCTCCTCTTCTTCCCATTTCTGGGCCAGTCTGATTCTGTTGGTGTCTATCTCATCTTTTTGGGGACACACTTGGGCTTCTTTTTTAGGGGTTAAGGGCGTGAACTCGGCGGATGCTAGAATGATGGGAAAGGGGTCCGAGGCCATAGAAACAGTGGCCCAAACCAACATAACTACTACTACTGCTAGTGTGGCTTTGAATATGCTTTTCATCCTCCCAAATCCTCCTTATTTCCCAGGGCTTCCATATATCAAGCGGCCAATAGCGTCGCTCAGGTCGAAGGGGGGTTGGGTCTCTCGGATGCGCCCACCTGGTTGTATCGCCCGTTCTGATGCCCCGGGGGTTATGGACACGTACTTTTCACCAATGAGCCCTTTCGTCTTCACAGCGGCTATGGAATCTTCGGGGAGTTTTACCTCGGGATTGAGTAGGAAGGTGACAACGGCGGTGTAGTCTTCAGGGTCCAGTTTTATATCTTTCACCCTTCCCACTTCTACTCCCCCTATCTCCACGCTGGCCCCTTTTTTTAACCCGCCTACGTTGGAAAATTTGGCATACACCGCATAGCCTTTGTATCCAATGACCTCCATCCTACCCAGTTTTATAGACAGGTAGGCCAGACAAGCTATGCCTATCAAAAAGAATATACCGACGGCAAGTTCTAAATCAAACCTTTTCATCTTTCTTCTCCTGAGTGCATTTACCTTTTGCTCTGAACTCTTCTTCCAGTTTTTCTATAATAGGTTCAAACACGTCTTCCATCTCTCTTCTCCCTCCCGTAATGAACTGGCGCACCACGGGATGGGAGGATCTCATGATCTCCAGGGGGGTTCCGAAAGCCACGATTTTACCTTCGTGGAGCATGGCTACCTTGTCTACTAAGAAGAATATGTCAGGGATCTCATGGGATACCACGATGCCCGTGAAACACACCCTCTCATGAGTCCTTTTTATGAGATCGTTGATGGAGTGGGCAGTGATGGGGTCCAGTCCCGTGGTGGGTTCATCGAAGAGCATAATCTCCGGTGCAGTCACCATACACCGGGCCAAGGCGGCCCTCTTCCTCATGCCTCCGCTGAGCTCTGCTGGGAATTTGTGTTCCATGCCTTTCAGCCCCACTTGTTCCAGTTCATACAGCACCTTTTCCCTTATCTTTTGTTCGTCCATTTTGGTCTTTTCCCTCAGGGGGAAGGCTATGTTGTCAAAGAGGGTGAGGGAGTCGAAAAGGGCTCCTCCCTGGAAAAGGAATCCTATCCGACTTCTCAGCTCTTCCAACTTCCGCCCTTTGGCTGTGGTGATGTCCTCTCCGTCTATGAGCACCTTGCCTTTTTCCCCCTTCATGAGGGCTACCACGTGTTTGAGTAGCACGCTCTTTCCCACGCCGCTTTTGCCGATAAGGGCCAGGACCTCACCAGTTTCCACCTTCAAGGTGACTCCGTCTAAAACCTTTTGTTTTCCCAAAGTGCTGTGTAGATCTATAACCTGGATCACACTGGCTCCTTTCAGAATAGCAAAGAGGTGATCACATAGTCACACACCAGGATCAGGACGCAGGATGCCACCACTGCTCGGGTGGTGGCTTTGCTTACTCCTTCAGCTCCGTAGCCTGTGGTGTAGCCGAAGTAGCAGCAGATCCAGGTCACCACCAGTCCGAAGGTCGTGGACTTGTACAGGCCGTGGAGGATCTCTGTTAAATCTATGTACTGGGGCATCTCGCCGAAGAAGGTGCCGGAGCTTACCCCTAGGAGTTTGACCCCTACTACATAGCCTCCATAGATACCCACTACGTTGAAAAGGGAAGCCAAGAGTGGGAAAGAGATGATACCGGCAAGGAGGTTGGGTACTATCAGGTATCTGAAGGGGTTAAGCCCCATCATTTCAAGGGCGTCTATTTGTTCGGTGATGCGCATGATACCGATTTCCGCTGTCAGGGCCGATCCTGCTCGGGCGGTGATCATGAAAGCGGAGATGACAGGTCCCAGTTCTCGGATCATGGAGAGGGCTACTGCGGGTCCCAGCAGGGCATCGGCTCCAAACCGCTCTAAGGCGTAATAGGACTCTAGGGTGAGAACCATGCCTGTGAAGGCGCCGGTGAGAGCTACGATGGTGACGGATTTTGCTCCTATGAAGTTGATCTGCCTGATGAGGCGTTCTACTTTGAGGGGGGGGACGAATGTCCAGAAGATGGCTGTGGCTAAGAAGAGCCCGACTCTGCCCAGGATCCTTACAGGGAAGAGAACGGTCTTTCCTATCCACCTTATGCCCAAAATGGCTGAATCCAACATGTTCACCTTTGGACCCGTTCTACGGGGCTATGAACGAAATTATTCTGATATGCTAATACACTAAATAACGGAAGAGATGCAAGGGGTCCTTGGGTTTTTTGTGGAATCGTGATTAACAAAGAATAACATTAATTTCCAGTACTTTAGGCCTCTTAGCCCTTTACCTTGTTGTGGGGTTGGGCTAGATTCTTCAACAGAGTCTGTGAGGAGGTGGAAGTTTTGCTGGCTAAAAGGATCATTCCCTGCCTGGACGTGATGGAAGGCCGGGTGGTTAAGGGAATCAACTTTGTGGATTTGAGGGATGCGGGGGATCCTGTGGAGAACGCTCGTTTCTATGATGAAGAGATGGCGGATGAACTGGTCTTTTTGGACATTACGGCCTCTTATGAGAAGCGCGACATCATGATAGACGTGGTCCGGCGCACTGCTGAGCAGGTCTTCATGCCCCTCACCGTGGGAGGCGGGGTGCGGAACTTGGAGGATGTGAGAAACCTGTTGGTGGCGGGGGCGGACAAGGTTTCCATCAACACGGCGGCGGTGAATAACCCTTCCTTGGTGGCCGAAGCCAGTAGGGCCTTCGGTTCCCAGTGCATAGTGGTGGCTATAGACGCCAAGAGGAAGGGTGATTCCTGGGAGGTTTATATACATGGGGGCAGGACTCCTACAGGTATAGATGCTGTGG
>QMPS01000067.1 GCA_003648675.1 Aquificota bacterium | reverse complement strand
TTTACCTCTACCTGTTCTCTATTCCTCAGCCGATTCGGTGAGATTCACAGCGCAGAGGGCCTTTTCGTATGCGACGGACATCTTTCCCCTCCTTCATCTCTTTTTCCTGGTGAGGGCCAGGAGTTCTTCCAATGGGTAAGTATTGAGCACATCTGAGGGCTCCAGCCAAGCCCTTCTGGCCACTCCTACTCCCAGTCTTATCATCCAGAGCTGGCCCAGATGATGGGAGTCAGTGCCCAGAGCCAGCTTTACCCCCATCTCTTTCGCCTTTCGGGCGTGGAGGTCGCTGAGGTCTAGACGGTCTTGGTGGGCGTTGATTTCCAAGGCGGTGCCTGTTGCTGCTGCTGTTTCGAGGACCTGGTCCAGGTCCAGAGGGTATGGGTCTCTTGAGAAGATGATGCGCCCCGTGGGGTGTCCTATGCAGTGGACCCAGGGGGAGTGGCAGGCGGCGATGATTCTTTCTGTGGCGTCTTGGGTGAAGTGGGAGTGGACGGAGGCCACCACCCAGTCCAGCTCTTTGAGGACGGCCTCGTCCAGATCCAGGGAGCCGTCGGGATGGATGTCTACCTCTATCCCTGCCAGGAGATGGCATCCTACCTTCCGGGTGTTTATCTCTCTGATGGCCTTGATCTGCTCTTCTAGTCTCTTTTCGTCCAGCCCATGGGCAATCTTCATGGCCTTGGAGTGGTCGGTGATGGCCAAGTACTGGTATCCTAGGCGGGCTCCTTCCCTGGCCAACTCCTCCAGATCCGCCGTGCCGTCAGACCAGTTGGAGTGAACATGAAGATCTCCTTTGATCTGGTCGTGGTTTACCAAGTCGGGCAACCTTCCTCCCTGGGCGGCTTCTATCTCTCCACGGTCTTCCCGGAGTTCAGGTGGGATGTATGCCAAATCCAGAATGGCGTAGACCTCTTCCTCTGTGGCTCCAGCTAATCTCTCTCCCGTTTTTGTGGAGAAGACACCATATTCATTGATCTTCAGTCCCCTTTCTTTTGCAATCTCTCGGAGGTGGACGTTGTGCTCTTTGGAGCCTGTGAAGTACTGGAGGGCGGAGCCCCATTCTCCCTCGTCCACTACCCTGAGGTCCACCTGGCGGTCCTCCATGAGGATGGAGGCCTTGGTGTCTCCTTTAGCCAGAACCTCGGTGACCCATGGCATCCCTACAAAGGCTTGAACGATTTTCCCCTTCTCTCCCGTGGCCAGGATGTCCAGGTCTCCCACCGTCTCTTTCATCCGCCTTAAGGAACCGGCCAGGGATATGCGGGATATCAGGGGGGCTAAGTGCCCCAGGACCTTCTCTCCTATCTGTATGGCCTCCCCTAGGAGCATCCTTTCCTGGCCCCTGAGAAAGATCTCCAGTCCTTTTCTTATCTTTTCCACCTTTTTGGGGCCCATGCCCGGGAGGGTGGCTAGGGTTCCGTCTCTTACCACCTTTTTCAGATCTTCTAGGTTCCTCACTCCCAGGGCTTCATAGGCCAGGCGTAAGGTTTTGGGTCCTAGGTTGGGTACCTCCAACAGAATCATGAGCTCTTCAGGAATTTCCCTCCGTAATTCCTCGTATTTTTTTATGGAACCCTCTTCAAAATATTGCTGGATTTTGGAGGCGATTTTCTCTCCAATACCGGGGATACTTCTTAAGCGGTTTTGATGATAGAGTTCTTCTATGTTTCCAGGCAGGTCTTTAATTACTCTAGCGGCCTTTCTGTAAGCGTTTATCCTGTAGATGCTATCTCCCTTAAACTCCAGAAAATCGGCGATTCTGTCGAAGATCCTGGCCAGTTCCCGGTTTTTTTCCATTCTTTGCTCCCTTTGAAGGCCCTTACTAAATTATGCCGTTTTTTCTTTACCTGCAATCTCGGGAGGTCCTCTCTGCCGTTGTAGCTGAGTTCACAAAGAGTTGAATAAATTTATTTTGGGCTTATAGTTGCCCGGAAGGACTGGAGGATAGAGAACTATGATTCCCTATGAAAATTTGGACTCCTTTCAGAAGCAGGCCATAAGAAGGCTTCGTGAGGGTTCAAACCTTATTGTGGCTGCTCCCACCGGAACGGGTAAGACAGCTATAGTGGACCATATAGCCTGGGAGATTTTGGAGAGAGGGGGTACCATCATTTTCACTGCTCCCCTTAAGGCTCTGTGTAACCAGAAATTCAGAGAGTTTTCCGCTCTGTTCGGTGAGGGAAGAGTGGGCCTCATAACGGGAGACGAGGTGGTGAATGATAGGGCACCTCTACTGGTCATGACCACAGAGGTGCTCAGGAACATGCTCCAGGAGGGAACCCTGGAGGATCCCCCCTCTTTGGTGGTTTATGATGAGATTCATTATCTGGCCGATGTGGATAGGGGAGCGGCTTGGGAGGAGAGTATTGTTCTTCTTCCACCAGAGACCCAGATCTTGGGTCTTTCTGCCACAGCCCCAAATGCCCATGAGGTGGCCCTTTGGATAGAGGTCATCAAGGGGAGGAAGACGGAGGTGGTTCGTTACGCCAAAAGGGCCGTACCCCTCAAGCTGCTGGGCATTACCAAGGAGACGGGGCTTCAACCCCTGAAGAGGGTTCTTAATAGGGTAGAAGCCTACAGGCGGGACAGGAAGAAGGGCTCCATCTTCAAGCCTGTTAACCATCTGGAAGTGATAAGCGAGCTTCAGGCCCGAGGGATGCTGCCTGCCCTTTACTTTCTCTTTAATAGGAAACGGGTGGAGGCCTTCGCCTATGAGCTGGGCAGGTATCACTCTTTTCTCACCAATCCTGAGAAACGCCGGGTGAGGGACTATCTCAATGCCTTGGAGATCCCCGAAGAGGCCCGGCCCTTTTTCGAAAAGATGAGGGGCCTTCTGTTGAAGGGGGTGGGTTTCCACCACGCCGGGCTCATGCCTCATATAAAAAGGGCTGTGGAGGTTCTGTTTGAGAAGAGGCTTCTGAAGGTGGTCTATTGCACATCTACCTTTGCCCTGGGGGTGAATATGCCTGCCAGGACTGTCTGTTTCGACACTGTGGTGAAGTACGATGGCCATGCTTTCCGTCCCCTCACCAACATGGAGTTTTTCCAGAAGGCCGGGAGGGCGGGCAGGAGGGGTATAGACGACGTGGGCTATGTGGTGGTGAGGTTTGATCCCAGGGACCAGGAGGAGATTCCCGTTTATAAAGAGCGAAACATAGAGCCTATAGAGAGCTCATTTAAGCTCTCTTACAATTCGGTGGTGAACCTTCTGGCCCGGAGCTCCTTCATGAAGATTGAGGACTTTCTCTCTTCCTCCCTGTGGTCCTTCCAGCACGAGGAGGATAAGCGGCGTCTTACCCGTAGAATAGAGGAGGTAAAAAGCCAGATTGAGGCCCTCCCCACCTTTTTGTGTGAGTATGAGGAGGAGCTCTTTCTCAAGAGGAAGGAGGAGCTGGAAGAGACCTTGGCCCTGAAGAGGGAGAAGCTCCTCAGCTTGCAGGGCAAGCTCGGTGGGGGAGAGGGTTTATCTCCTAAGAGGCTCAAGAGGCTGGAGCTAAAGCGTAAAGACTTGGTCCAGTCCATAGCCCGGCTGGAGTTCCAGCTGAAAGGGATGAGATTGGAGCAGTGTGACTTCTGTCCCCATCGTCCCCAGTGCCGGGCTACGGAGAGGAAGCGTAGGCATCTCAATAAGAAGCTCCAGAAGTTGGAGAATGAGTTGAGGTTCCTTTCGGGCTACCTGGTGAGGGAGTTTGAGGGGAAATGTGCTGTGCTGAGGGAGATGGGATACCTGGCGGAGGATGATACCTTTCGCATAGGGGCTGAGATCCTTCGGCGCCTCCATATAGAGGAGTTGCTGGTGGCCGAGATGATTCTGGAGGGTCTTTTTGACAGGCTTAACCCCCTGGAGATGGCTGCTCTGCTTATTTGTGTTGGTAGGGATCCTGAGCGTAACAGGATAAAACCTAGGGTTTTGGATAAGGGCTTGAGGAGGGAGATAGAGGATCTGGTGGATTACCTGGTGGGATTGGAGGAGCGTCATCTGGGGGGTGCGGAGAGTGGCAAGGTGAATTGGAGCTTTGCCGATGCGGGATTTATGTGGGCCCAGGGAGAGACTCTATCCCATATAGTGGAGAGTTTTGAGATTTACGAAGGGGATCTTATATCGGCTCTGCGTCAGGCTTTGGACCTGGCCAAACAAATAAAACGAGTTTATATAGAGGTGCCGGGTTTTAGGGAAATGAATGGATTTGAACATATTGCCGAGACTATAGACAGATTGGAGAGGCCTATTTTAAGGGAGTTCTCCCTTTGAAATTTTTATCATGAACCCTATATTTCATATAGGCGAACCAAGGAGGTGATGTAGGTGTTGAGTAAGAAGAAGGCAAGGAGTTCGGTTCCTCGGAGGGGAAGGAGACCCAGAGTGAACGTGGCCTTCAAGGTGAGGGTGTTCACCAATGAAGGCGATCAATGGGTGGAGGAGCGCTGCTGGAGGTGTGGCAGGGTTCTGAGCCGCCACCATATGGTGCTCTCTACCCCTGTGAAAGAGGAGATCACCTGTCCCAGCTGTAAGGCCATAAACAGGGTAGAGAAGGAAGAGTGAGCCCTTTTGGAAAGGGGAAGGTGGCGCTTCTCAGCCCTCTTCCCCTTTCTTTTTAGTAGCGGGGTCTCCGAAGGTCTAGCATAAAGGTCTTTTTGTTTCCGAAATCCCTTTCCGGTATTTTGGTGATGAAGACCTTCCCTGTTTTTTTGTCCAGAACCACCAGGGTGATGTAGGAGGCTATCCCTTTGTTCAGGTTGCCTAAGGGATTGATGTAGTAGGTGATGACGCTGTACCGGTCTCCCTCGGATATGCAGGCGGCTACGCTGTCACTGGCGCTGCAGGAAGGGGTCACCACAGCTGTCACCTCTCCGGCCTTGAGAAGGGAAGGGGTGGCTATGACCAGGACAAAAAGGAGAATTAGGGTCACAATCAAACATTTCTTATTCATCCTTCTCCTCCTTGGTACTTTTTCTTTCTTAATAGGGTAGACTGGTTAAGGGATGTCAACTGGGTCTTCAAAGGATCTTCATACTGATGTCTATCCAGGTGGCGTGGTGGACCATGGCCCCAGAGGAGATGTAGTCTACCCCTGTCCGGGCTACCTCCAGAACGTTTTCTATGGTGATGCCTCCCGAGGCTTCGGTGAGGGCCTTTCCCCGAGCTATAGAGACGGCCTCCCTTAAAGTGGCTAGGTCCATGTTGTCCAAGAGCACCAGGTCTGCTCCAGCCTCTAGGGCTTCTTTTAGCTCTTGGAGATTCTTCACTTCCACCTCTATGCGGCTGGTGTAAGGGATTGTCTTTCTGAGAGCTTCTACTGCGGCTCTTATGGAGCCCGCCACTTTGATGTGGTTATCCTTGATCATAGCGCAGTCGTAGAGTCCCATGCGGTGGTTAATGGCTCCTCCTACGGTGACGGCATACTTCTCCAGAAGCCGGAGGCCGGGAGTGGTTTTTCTGGTGTCCACCAGTTGGGCCTTTGTGGAGGAGATGGCTTCCACCATCCTCCTGGTAAGGGTGGCTATACCTGAGAGACGCTGGAGGAGGTTGAGGAGGGTTCTCTCTCCTCGGAGAAGAGCTAGGGCGGGCCCTGTCACCTTTGCC
>QMPS01000066.1 GCA_003648675.1 Aquificota bacterium | reverse complement strand
GGTACAGGTAGAGGAGGAGTACAGCTAAGTAAGGGAAGTAGGAGAGAAGGGTTTTCCACCTCTTCGAACGTGGAAACCCAAGAACAACAACATCCAAAAATGGCACTAATAAAAGAAATGCCAAACCCACCTCTTTGGAGAAGAGGGTAAGAAGAAAAGAGAAAGCAGCTAGCGCTAGAAGCCATCTTTTATTCTTTATCCTGTACAAAAGATGAAGAGCCACACCCAGCATAAGAAAGGTAAAAGCCAGAACGTCTGTCCTGCCCGATATCCAACATACTGACTCAGTACTCAAGGGATATAGACCAAAAAGGAGGGCAGCAGATAAAGCAACCCAATCCCTTTGCTCATCCTTCTCCAAAAGAATGGAAACCACCCAGAAGACCAAGAGCACGTTAATGCAGTGGAACACCAGATTAGTCAGATGATACCCCCACGGTTTCCAGCCCCAAAGCATGTGATCCACACCAAGGGTGACACCCACAAAGGGGCGGTAGTAAACCCCCTGACCCCCTACAAGAGAAAAGTGCCGGAAGCTCCTTATACCTTGGATAAGAAAGAAGTTGTCGTCCCAGATGTAGCCAATGAAGAAGACGTTCAGATAAGCAAAAAAAGTGACCACCACAGGAATAACAGGGAAAAACACCCTCCTGATACCCGACAATTTTCGGAGCACAACATCCATGGGCTCAGATTAAGAAAAATCCTCTTCCATAAGCAACCCCCCTTGCCATTTCCTTCAAAGTCCAATAAACAGAGCCCATGGACAGATCTGGGGTCTTCAAAGCTATAGCAGTTTCACTGCTCCTCACCATCCTCGCCCCCCCTTCCTCCCAGGCTCAAGGGATAATCAGGTTCACCACTAAACTGATTGCCATGATCCAACGTGACAACCTGAACAGAAAACTCTCCTACCCCTCCTCCCTCTTCTATGATCTCGCAGAGAATGAGCTGTACGTGACGGGTAGTGGAAGGGTGATCGTCTACGCCTCAGACTACTTTCCCATCTCCTCCTTGGGCAAGGGAAGAGGATTGCTAGCCCCCGTCAACGTATATGCAGACAAAAAGGGCAACCTCTACGTATGCCAGAGCCCCAGCGAAAAGAATCCAAAAGCCAGAATCTCCGTGTACAATGCCGCTTTTTTTCCCGTGAGAGAAATCTACTTTGAAGGATTCGAAGGGGCCGAGAAGTTCACACCCAGAAGAATGGCGATAGGGAAAGAAGGGAAAATGTATGTGGCCGGCATAGACTTCAGAGGCCTGGTAGTGCTGGATAGGAAGGGGCGCTTTCTGAATCTACTCGCTCCAAAGGACTATATCGTATCCCCCAACATGACAAGGGTAGCAATGATAAACGACGTGACCATAGACAAAAAGGGGAGAATATATCTCCTGAGCGAAGAGATGGGGCGGATATACGTCTACGACGAAAACGAAAGGTTCCTATTCAAATTCGGGCAAAAGGGAGGCAGCACGGGGAAACTGAGCCGTCCTAGAGGCATCGCCGTGGATAACCAGAGGGGCAGAGTCTACGTGATAGACTATATGCGCCACACAGCCAATGTCTACAGCCTGGATGGTAAATTCCTGGGCGAATTCGGGGGTAGAGGCTGGGGACCCGGCTGGTTCAACTACCCCTCAGACATTGCAGTGGATGACCAGGGCAATGTCATCGTGGCCGACACCTTCAACCAAAGGGTACAGGTATTAAAGGTAAAAACAGAGCCAGAAGAAAGCCCAAAGGAGATCCCCAACTACACCCCTGATTTCCCTGCCGTACCCAATAAATGAAAAGCAGAGAAAGGGCCCGGGTTACCCCGAGCCCCCTCTCATTTAAAGCCATCAGCCATCAGCCATGAGCTATGATCCATGAGCCATCAGCTATCAGCCATCAGCCATCTACTTTCCACTTTTCACTTTCTTCACCGGCAGATAATGAGGATCAATGTGGCACTGGACACACTTTGGAAATCTCTTGTGAAGGGCAGCACCGTGAGGCTTACCGTGACACTCGGAACAGGCCAGAATCTTACCGTGCTGGGGATGGCATTTGGCACAAGTCATAGCGCTGTGCTTTGTGATCCTCTCCTTCAAGTGCTCGTAGGGTCCTTCATGGCAGGCACCGCACACCTGATTGGGTGTGTTCACAGCGTAAGAGATGCGAGTAGGAGAGTGAACAGGATGGCAAGCCAGACACTCCGCCATCCTCTGACCAGGGACATGAGGCTCATGGCAAACACTACAGTCGGGCACGTATCCATGCCTGTTCTCATGACATCCCGTACATCCCACTTCAGTGTGTTTACTGGGGCAACTCTTCAACTCTGCCACAGGCCCCGGATGACACTGAACGCACTTGCTCTCTATGGTAACAAGGGGAATGTTTTTGGGAGCATGAGGGTTCACATGACATTCGCCACACTGGGTGACCGACTCCCCGTGGGGCAGTTTGTGGCAGGTCTGGCATTTGGGCATGATCTGAGCCCAGTTCTTTTTCTTAGGGCTGTAAACGTGGTACTCTCTATGGCACTGGGTGCACAGCACCCCCCTGTGCTTAGCCCCTGAATCTTTCAGCGACCGGTAAATTTGGTAATGGCACCTGCCACACTCCTCCGGTGCCAGGGGCTTCACCTCTTTCGTATAGTAGGAAAGCTCCTTCTCCTTGGGCACAGGAGAAGCTACACCTTGCTGTACCTGGGGAGCACACGCCACTAAAGCCAACAGCAAAAATGTCAGGGCACCTCTCCACACCGGCATCTCTACACCCCCAGATATCCTTAGCCTTCTTATTTAACCAGATTGTGAGCGCCCACGTGACACGTGAGGCACTTGGGGAACTTGGCCAGTATCTCTTTAGAATGGGGTGCACCATGGCATGTCTGGCACTGGGGTACTAGTCCGTGCTGATGTTTGTGGCAATAAACACAGGCCAGCTGATGGTGTTTGGTCTCATTAGCCTGCAGCTTTTTGGCCACCTCTCCATGGCAGGCACCACAGTAAACATTGGGGATATCCTGACCATAAGTGATCACCAGAGGACTGTGGGCAGGATGACAGGCCAAACAGTCCTTCACCTTCTGCCCCTCAGCGTGGGCCTCGTGACAATCGAGACAGTTGGGAATCTGCCTGTGGACCGAATGGCACTCGGTACAAGCCAGCTTGGTATGCTCACTGATATGGGCTTGAAGCTCCTTACCCTGGGCAGCGTGGCAGGTGAGACAGGGCTTGGTAATGTCCCCGGCGAAGGTGATGGCCAGGGGAGCATGGGGATCCGTGTGACAACCCAAGCAATTCTCCAAGGCGTAATGGGGTCTACCCTCGTGGCACTGAGAACACTTTGGAATGATCTCTTCCTTAGGTTTCATAGGGGGATGGCCTTGATGGCAATCCATACAGGTAACCTCGGTCTTGTGCTTGGCCCCGTTCTGGACGTTCTTGTGGACCACCCCTGGGTGACATTTCACACAGTCAGAATTGCTCAGCTTATCCCCCGCCCAACCCGGTGAGCTCATAAACGAAAGGACAAAAAGAAAGACGAAAACGGCCCCCACCACAAGCAAGAACCCTTTCACACCAATCCCTCTTTCCATGACCTCCTCCCGATCCGATTTATTGTGGCATCTTCACCCTTCCAAAAAGCCTATTAGGCCTCTAAAATAGAGACACAAAAAACATACTCAAAACTCCACCCTCTAAAAGCTCCAATCAACCTGAAACCCATATCAAGTTAAAACCCAAACAAAACTTTAAAGTCTAAAGTCTCCCCCACCTCTGTGCTTATGAAAAACCTTCATCCACAAGATTTGTGAATTCCATAACGCAAAACAAAGGGCAAAGTCAAGGAAAGGGTACTCAAAGAAGAAAAGGGCAAACGATGATCCACTCAGTGATCGTCCATCACCGTTCTTAAACAAGCCTCATGGGCTTCTACAACCTCCTTCCACTCCCTCTCGCCCTTCTCATAATGTTTCAAAGCCCTGATAAGCCTTTTCAGGTGAAAGAGACAAAGGAAAAAAGTCCAATCCTCCCCCGTGAAACCCAAAAGAGAGAGATAATCCTCAACCTCCCCTTTCTGTATCTGGGGAAAATGATGAACAAGGGCCACTACATCCACCAAAGGATGGGCAAACCTGGCTCGATCCAGATCCAAAAGGACAGGCCTACCACCACGGCTCCCTAGATTTGAAGGAGCTAAGTCACCATGTATCAGGCTGTAGCTCTTTAAAGGCACCAGGCGGGATCTCTTCTCTTCCAGCCACTCTCGGTAGGCTTCCACCTCGACTCCCCTCCACTCAGCCCACCTATCCAACCTGGAATGAGTCCTCTCCATCTCCATCTCTAGCCAGCTCCCCACCCTCCCCAGAAGAGGATCACCCCAGCGAAGTCGGCGTATGGCATGGAGACGGGCAAGCTCCTCCATCAGGAGACTTCCCCCTCCTCTCCAAGGCTCCACCCACTCTTCCAAAGAAAGGCCCCATATGCCCCGAACAATCCATCCTTTGCCCATCTCGAAGAAATGGATCTGGGCCACAGAGACCCCAGCCCCCTGGCACAGACCGTAAACCTTCCTCGTTCTGGCCATGACCAAGGGGTCCTTGTAAAGCCTGAGAACCCCTTTTCCCCGACTCCCTGCTACCAAAAAGACCAAACCCTTCTTCCCCTTCGTCATAGGAGAAAGGGCCACCACCTCCCCTAAAGGCTCGAGGACCCTACCTTCCAACCTATCCTGCAAAAAACGCCCCCACTCTTCCCGCGACTTCACCGCCCCTCCATGAGCTCTATGTAATACTCCTCCATAGCTTTAGCCCTCGCCAGGTGGGAGAACCTTTCCTCCATCAGTCTCCTGCCCCTTTCTCCCATGGCCCTTCTCAAATCCCCATCCTCTAATAGCCGTATCATGGCCCGAGCCAGAGCAGAGGCATCCCCGGGAGGAACCAGAAGCCCTGTCTCCTCGTGAATGACCACTTCAGGCGCACCTGCCACATGGGAAGCCACCACGGGTCTGGCACAGGCCATGGCTTCTCTGAACACCCCGGGTAGCCCTTCTCCATCCAAAGAAGGGCCCACCAGAAAATGGGAGGCAGCCATGACCAACTCCACATCCCGGCGGTAGCCCAGAAAAAGAAAATACTCCTCCAAACCCAACCTCTGCAGCTCAGATCTGAAGGCTTTATAAGCCTTTCCCCGGGTCTTGCCTGCCAGGAGAATCCGAAGGTGAGGATGACCCTTGGAAAGCATGGTCACGGCCTCAGCCAGAACGCCATGACCCTTCCAGGGCCGAAAGTGGGCTACCATAGCTACATAATCCAAGGAGGAATCAAGACCCAAAACGCGGCAGGCCTCCTCCCTATCCATGGGCGCAAAACGCTCCAGATCCACCCCTCCGTAAATAACCCTGATCTTTCGAGGGGGCACACCCGAAGACTCCAACACCCCTTTGACACTTTCAGAAACGGCCACCACCCCCGTGGTCTGAGGAAGGATGTACTTCCATTTATTCCAGAACGAAAGGGGAAAGGTGACACCTCTGTTGGCCCCCAGCAAGGGCCTGGGATTCATACCCAGCGTCGCTATCAATGCCAAGCCATGAGCCCTACCC
>QMPS01000065.1 GCA_003648675.1 Aquificota bacterium | reverse complement strand
GGCCTCTATGATTCTTCTTCCACCCTGCTCCAGAAGAATCTGGGCCAACTCCAAGCCCAAGTTTTGGGCCTGTGTTGTGGGTCCCCTTTTCTCTCCCCTGTAGATGTCCCTCCCGTCAGGAGAAGCAATTAAACCTTGGAGGATGAGCTCTTCCCCTTCCACTTTTCCTAGGGCAGCTACGGGGATCTGACAAGATCCTCCTATATGGGCCAGAAAAGCCCTTTCGGCTTGCACGCAGGCCTCGGTTTCGGGATGATGAAGGGCCTCTAGGATCTCCCTCATCTCTCCCTGCCTCACTTCTAGGGCTAGGGCTCCTTGGCCAATGGCCGGGAGGCATTCCTGAGGGGACAGCACCCTCATGGGTAGGGAGTTGATGCCCAGCCTCTTCACCCCTGCCAGGGCCACTACTATGGCGTCCAAATCTGTCTCTTTCAACTTGCGAAAGCGGGTGTCCAGGTTTCCTCTCAGGGGCCTGATCTCCAGGTCAGGCCTTTTGGCCAGGAGCTGGGCTTGGCGCCTCAAACTGGAGGTTCCAACTTTTGCTCCTTGGGGAAGGGAACTCAAGTGGGCTTCTTCTTTGGCAACCAGGAGGTCCCAAGGTTCCTCTCTTTTGGGAATGGCGCCTATTTCCAGCCCGTGGGGTAGCTCAGTGGGCACGTCTTTCATGGAGTGGACAGCCATGTCTACCCTGCCTTCTAGAAGGGCCTCTTCTATCTCTTTCACGAAGAGTCCCTTGCCACCGACTTTGGCCAGGGGAGCATCCAGGATCTTGTCTCCTTTTGTCTTTATCACCAACAGATCTACGTGGTGCTCGGGAGAGAGGGCTTCTATCATCTCCTTCACGTGATTGGCCTGCCAAAGGGCTAGTTTACTGCCTCTGGTCCCTATCCTTATGTTCATCCTTTTCCTCCAGAGCAAAAAGTTCTTTCACCAGTCTAGCCACCTTTTCCCCTTCACCTTTAGATGCGGCCTCTTTCATGTACGAGAGGGGAGGGTGGAGTATTTTGTTGACTATGGCCGACGTTAAAGCCTCCAGGGCCTTGGCTTCTTCTCCATTGAGCTTCATACGGCTCACGGTCTTTTCCAATTCCCTTTTACGGATCTCGTCGCACCAGTTTCTCAAAGAAACAATGACGGGTACCACTTCTTGGCTCCTGAGCCAGTGGAGGAAGTTTTCCACTTCTTCTTCTACAATCCTTTCGGCTTTGGTAGCTTCCTTCTCCCGTCTTTTTCGGTTTTCCTCCACCACCTGCTCTAAGTCGTCTATGTCGTAGGCATAAACGTTTTCCACCCTCTCCACCTGTGGGTCCACGTCTCTGGGTACTGCTATGTCTATGAAGAACATAGGTTTCATCTTTCTTTCCCTCATCACTCTCTGAACCATGTCTCTAGTGATGATGTATTCCTGGGCTCCTGTGGAGGTGATCACAATGTCCGCGTCCACCAGTTCTTGAGGTAGGTTCTCCATGGGAGCCGCTTCTCCGTGGAGTTTCTCTGCCAGTTCCTGGGCCCTGGAGAAGGTCCGGTTCACCACTACGAGCTGGGCTACTCCTTGGTTCACGAGGTGCTGGGCGGCCAGTTCTGCCATCTCTCCAGCTCCCACCAGCAAAGCCTTTTTTCTGTCCAGCTCTCCGAAGATTTTTTTGGCTAGCTCCACAGCGGCGTAGCTCACGGACACAGCACTCTCGCCGATTCCCGTCTCTGTCCGTATTCTTTTTGATACGGAAAGAGCCTTTTTCATGAGCTGATTGAGGATGACGCCTGTAGCCTCGGAGGCCATGGCCTGCTCAAAAGCGTCCTTAACTTGTCCTACTATCTGGGGCTCGCCCAGGACCATGGAATCCAGGCTGGAGGCCACCCGGAAGATATGCTTGACAGCCTCCCTGCCGTGGTAGACGTAAGTGACAGGGAGAAGCTCTTCTTTTCGCACACCCTTCAACTCCTGAAGGGTAGACAGGATGCGTTTTTCCCCTCCCGTGTTGGCCCAGGAATATACTTCCACCCGGTTGCAGGTGGAGAGAACCATCACTTCCCTGACTAGCCTGTGGTCTAAAAATTTTTCGTAGGCCTGCTGGGTTTCCTCCTGGGAAAAGGCCAATTTTTCCCTCAGTTCTATGGGACTTGTTCGGTGGTTGAGGCCTACTACGAGGATGTCCATTTCTCCCTCACATGGAAGAGTAGCTGTGGAGTCCTGGTAGCAATAGGTTCACCCCCAAAAAGGTGAATAAAACGGCCCCAAAGCCTACAACTGAGAGAATGGCTGCTCTCCTGCCTCTCCAGCCAACGGTCATCCTACCATGGAGAATGGCGGCATAGATGAACCAAGTGATGAGAGACCATGTCTCTTTGGGGTCCCAGCTCCAGTAAGCCCCCCAGGCGTACTGGGCCCATATGGCTCCTGTAATAATGCCCAGGGTGAGGAAGGGGAATCCCAGGGTGAGGAGCCTGTAATTCAACTCGTCTAGCTGGCCCAAGGAGGGAAGTTTTTGGAATAGACCACCCAGTCTTTTCTTTCTGATGTAACGTTCCTGAATGAGGTAGACACTGCTCACTACGAAGGCCAGGGCGAAGGCCACTTCCCCCAAAAAGGATGTGGTGGCGTGGATGTAAAGCCAGGTACTTTTGAGGGCAGGGGGCAGAGGACGCACGGTCTGAGGATTCAGAGTGGCTATCAGGACTCCCAAGAAGTTCAGCGGTGCCACAAAGGATCCCAGGATGGGTATTTTGTATCTCCACTCCAAGAGCAGATAGCCTCCTGCCACCATCCAGGAGAAGAGGGATAGGGACTCGAAGAGGTTGGTGGCGGGCAGGTGACGAGCTACGAAGGCCCTAGATACTAAGGCCAGTGTGTGGATCATAAAGGCGATCGTGAGCAGAAGGTAGGCCCTTTTAGATATTCTTTCCCGGGTGCGGAAGAGATAGTAGACGTACAGCAATGCTGAAGCCAGGTAAAAAACGGCCGCTACTCTGAAGATCACGATGTCCATCTTGTTTACGTCGCCTCCTAAAGTGCTTCGAGAGAATAACCCAGGCTCTATCTTCATATCAAGTTTCCCTTGACTCTTCTCCTTGCCAAGGGCCATTATTTTTCTTGCGGAGGGGTGGCCGAGTGGACGAAGGCGGGTGACTTGAAATCACTTGGCCCCGAAGGGGGCCCGGGGGTTCGAATCCCTCCCCCTCCGCCATGGTAGTGGATCAGGCGTTACAGTTGAGGATAGGGTTTTTTGTCTCCAATGAACTCTTTAAAAATGTCGTCTCCCCTGAATTCATTTAGGAGAGCGAAGGCAGCGGTTCCCAAAGCGTGGACAAAGAGCCGTTCTCTGGAGTGGCTTGGTTCGCCTTTTACCCACCTCGTAAAGGCGCCGGTGTGAAATGGTGATTTCACCTTTCTCACCCATGCCGGTATAGGCCTGCCTCCTCTGGCGAGCATCAGGGCCTCCTTCAGTTCTCCCAACAGGAGGGTGAGGGATGGGGTGAGAGCATCGACGCTGTACTCCCGGGAAAGGGCTTCAGAGACTCTCAACTGGATCCACCTAGCCCATCCCTCTTCCCAGAGGCCTCCTCCTCTGCCTCTCTCCCTCAGGAAGTGGTGTGCCATCTCGTGGGCGCAAAAGGAAATGAACATACCTTCTCTCACATCTCCTATAACTATGTGGCCCTTTCCTCCCTCTCTCAGGTAGCGGCAGCTGTGTTCCATATTGATTCTGGTTCTGCGATGGAGGGGGATGGGCAGGTAGAGGAGGCTGCAGGCGGGGAGGAGGAGGAGCACCGTTTCCCCCTGGGAGAGGATGCCCCGGGTGTGGGCTGCTAAGGTCACATAGAAAAGGACCCCTGCTAAGGATGAGACGACGGTGGAGAAGATCAGGGTGCTTCTAGCGAGCTGTTTGCTGAAGGGCAGGAACTGGAGTTCGGGGGGAGGGATGTCGCACTGGGTCAAAGAAACCAGGTAGCGGTGTGTTCTTTCGAAAAACTTTTCCGCCCGTTCAAGGGTGGTCCTCGGGCCCTTAGGATACCGGCTTTTGACTTTTCTGAGCTCTGACCAATGTCTTTCCAGAATAGAGAGGAGAATATCCCAGTGGGCCCTAACAAATATCTCGGAGTTGGGGATGTCTTTTGGGATCCCTCGTGTTTCTAGTGGTCTCTGGATTTTTCTCAATTCCGGGCTGCCTTCCATTTTTACCTTTCTTACCTAGGCGGGTGTTGGCCGTTTGATGTTGCCATACTGAGGCTTTGCTCTCAAGCTGTTCCCCACCCCGGTGTGGAGATGTTCACAGCTTGCCCGCAGTGATTTAAAGCGTGGATATCGAACTTCCGCTTTTGGCTTCTTGACACCCCTTCTCCCTCGTGCTATGGGGCCAGGCATGATGATGTGCAGGACAAGCATAGCAACTGTGTCTTGTTGGTGGTGGTGGCGCCGGGGGGTGCCACCTGCCCCGTAGTGTAGGCTGAAATCAGGGGCCGTGGGTGGCACCTCAAGTCACCCACGGCCCTTTTTCTTTGCCTGTTTAGGGCCGTGGGTCAAATGAGCTCACGGCCCTTTTTCTTTGGGAGGACAAGATGCTGGTACAGAAAGCAACTTTGGATAGGCGAGGCCCTTTGCTGGTGGGGGAGCGGCGGGCGGATTTGGAGACACCTGTTTCCCTTTTTATGAAACTGCGTCCTTTAGGCGCCAATGTGCTTTTAGAGAGTGCTCAGGAGGGAAGATACTGGGGACGCTATTCTTTCATTGCCTTTGGCGAGCCTTGTTTCACCTTCGATCAGGCGGACGACCAGGCTTGGGAGGAGATGAGGCGATTTCTCTGGGAGGAGTGGTGTGCCTCCATACCGGGACTTCCACCTTTCCAAGGCGGGCTGGTGGGTCATATCTCTTACGATGCTGTCACCCACCTGGAACCTGTGTCCCTGCCTGAGAGGGATTTAATGGGGGCTCCTCAGATGGCTTTTTTGAGGGCTGACAGTCTGGTGGTCTTGGATAACCTAAAGGGTACTCTTTTCCTCATGACCAGAGGTCCTAAGCGCGAGGCATGGGTCCAGGAAGTAGAGGAGCGGCTCAACAGCCCTTTGGAGGATGTCTCCCAAGACGAGGAGGTTCCTCAGATCGCGTCGTCTACCTTCAGCCCCGAAGGTTACAAGGCCGCTGTGAGGCGGGCCGTAGAGTATATCCGGGACGGTGACGTTATCCAGGTGGTTTTGGCCCAGATTCTCACCATTCCTTCTTCCAGGGATCCTTTCGCTCTCTATCGTGCTCTGCGCCACTTCAATCCGTCGCCCTACATGTTTTTCCTGGATATGGGGAACTATCAGTTGGTGGGCTCCTCTCCTGAGGTAATGGTGCGCCTTACAGGTAGGCTTGTGGAGTCCCGGCCCATAGCGGGAACAAGGCCACGAACGGGGAACCCTACCGAGGACAGGATCGCCGTGGAGGAGCTTATGGCTGACGAAAAAGAGGCGGCGGAGCATGTGATGTTGGTGGATCTGGCCAGGAATGATCTGGGCCGGGTGGCTACTACGGGGAGTGTGGAGGTGACGGAGTTCAGGAAGGTGGAGGCCTACTCCCATGTTTTTCACCTGGTCTCCCACGTGAAGGGAGAACTGAGAGAGGGGCTGGATGCTTTAGATGTCATCCGAGCCACTTTCCCCGCTGGCACCCTTT
>QMPS01000064.1 GCA_003648675.1 Aquificota bacterium | reverse complement strand
CTTACTTTACTACAGTGCTCCCCTTGCCATGGCCTCCAGCCTGGCGATGCGTTTCTCTACGGGAGGATGGGTGGAGAAGAGGGAAAAGACACCGCTGCCTTTCAGAGGGTTGACGATGAACATGTGGGCCGTGGCAGGATTGGCCTCTTTCATGGGAACGGCCTGTACCCCATGAGCCAGCTTCCTTAAGGCGTTTGCCAGGTGGAGGGGTTGGCCACAGAAACGAGCGCCGTCTTCATCGGCGTAGTATTCCCTGGATCTGGAGATAGCCATCTGTATGAGGAAAGCGGCGATGGGTGCCATTATCAGTAGGAGGATGGCTCCAACGGCTCCCAGGGGGTTGTCCTGGTCTTCCCCTCCAAGTCCTCCAAAAATGAGGGCCCACTGTCCCAGTCTGGCTAGCATAACGATGGCACCGGCCACTGTGGCGGCTATGCTCTGGATGAGGATGTCCCGGTGTTTCACATGGGCCAACTCATGGCCCAGGACGCCCTTCAATTCTTCCCAGGACAGCAGCTGGAGAATGCCCTCTGTCACTGCTACGGCAGCGTGCTGGGGATTTCTGCCCGTGGCGAAGGCGTTGGGAGTTTGGGTGGGGATGATGTAGAGCTTGGGCATGGGCAACTCTGCCCGCTGGCATAGTTCCCGCACAATGGCGTAAAGTTGGGGTGCTTCTGCCTCACTCACCTCTCTGGCCCTGTACATGGCCAGGACGATCCTGTCGCTGAACCAGTAGGCCATGAAATTCATGCCCCCTGCTAATATCAGGGCAAAGACCATACCTGCTCTCCCTCCCAAGACATCTCCTATGAGCACAAAGAGGGCTGTGAGGATGGAGAGGAAGAAAAGGGTCCTAAGCTGGCTTCCCATATTTTACCTACCTCCTGGATAGAGTTTTCCAAAGAAGAATCTTGTGCCTGGTTCTACCTTTGTCAACCGTGCTTTTCCCACAGCTCTTCCGGGGCTGGTGTGAGAGTCTGCCCTCCAGTGGGAGTGATGAGGTAGGTGTTTTCCAATCCCACGGCCCCTTCCCCTGGGAAGAGAAACTTGGGCTCCACAGCCACTACCATATTCTCCTTCAGCTCCATCTCCAGCCCCCTGGCAATAAAGGGGTATTCGTCTATCTCGATACCTACGCCGTGGCCTATGAAGTTCACTTTGTAGTCTCCATAACCCATAAAGTAATCCCTGAAGGGCGACCTGGTGGTGATTTCCAGCACTCCGTTGTATATGTCCAGGGCGTTGGTGCCTGGTTTCAGGTTTTCCTTGAGAAACTTGTGGACCTCTGTGAGCACCTTGTGGGCCTCCCTCATCTTGGATGGGGCCTGGCCGATACATAGGGTCCTGGTCATATCGGTGAGGTAGCCCATGTGGGTGGCGAAGAAATCCATAACGATGGTTTCTTTCCGGCCGATCTTTTTCAGGCTTGGCCCTGTGGGATTGGCGGGGGAAAGCCCCACTCCGTTGAGGGGAGCGTTCATGTAGCTGGGGAAAGCAGCTGTGTAACCTGAGAGGATGTGACCCATAAATCCCTCCATCCGCCCGCTCCGCATGGTTTCGCCGTCTTCATGGCCTAGGAGTCTCATCTCCAGGAAGATCCGGGCGGCCAGCTCTATCTCGGTAATTCCTTCTTGCAGGAGTCCCCTGGCTTTTATGTAACCCCTGACCACTATCTCTCCTGCTTTTCTCAAGACCTCCACTTCCCATGGGGTTTTGACGCTCTTTGCTTCTCTGATCATGGGGGAGATGTCTGTCCACTCCACCTGTGGAAAGAGCTTTTTGAGCCTCTGAAGGCGACTGTGGGTGATGAGATCCATCTCTGTGCCGATTCTTTCCTCTGGGGAGATGAGGCCCGGGAGCTCCTTGGCACTTTTTATGGGTATCACTTCCCAGGGGCTTTCCACCTGGGCCCGGGGAGCGTACTTCTGGACCAGGTACTTGGGCTCACCTGAGGAGGGGATGTAGAGGTAGCCCTCTTGTGTGCTTCCCGTGAGGTAGTACAGATCAGGAGGATGGAAGAGGAGGGCTCCGGGTATCTCTCTCTTTTCCATGAAGCTTTGAAATCTTGCCATTCTGCCTTTTATCTCTTGAGGAGGGACCAAAGGGGTGAGCTCCTTAAGCGCATCTTCCAGTTTCTTTTCCATGAGGAACCTCCTGTTTCTTTTCTTTAGCTTTGTTTTTTTATGCTTTTTTTATATAAGTCGAGATCATGGGTGGCAATAACATAAACCTAGAAGAACTCTCCCAGATTTTAGACCTTATGAGCAGAGCCGTCAGGACCTGCCAGGTTTATCCCCCTGGCCATGAGCTGAGACAGACTTTTCTGGTGCAGCTCTATGAAAGACTCTGTTCTTGTTTGGAGGGGGCTGGCAAGCTGGAATGTCGCATTGAAGGACTTTCTGTTTACGACGTTTCGGCGCAAAAGGTTTTCGAAGGCAGGAGGGAGGATCTTTTCCCTTGGGCTCTCTACAGGAGTGGGATTAGAGGATTGGCTTTTTTTCTTGGCCTTTCTTTTGATGAGTTGAAAAATTTTGTTACTCTCATGGTGAACCGCTCCGATGATCTCCTCTACTACCTTTTGGAGGCGGATATGCCTCATGTGACTTTTGATGTGGCTGAGTATGTAGTTTTGGATGGGGAGGAAGTGGAGGTTCCCGAAGGACACTGGGGCCCTTCGGAAAAGTCCCTTAAGTTTGAGAGGGAAGCTTCTCCTGCCTTTCCAGAGTTGCCGGAAGATGTAGCCCTTTCCGAGGAGGATATCGCTTATCTGAGGGAGGAGCTTAAGGCTGAAGAGGGTAGGGACTATCTCTCTTCCTATCTGGATGTCATTCTTCAGGTCTTTCCTATGGAGGGTTACGCTGATGTAGCCCAGGATTTCGTAAAGAGTGTGGGCCTCTTCGCCCTGGAGTCTCTCGGATGGAGCGACATCTATCTCTGTCTGAACCTTGCCAAGAGGTTAAAGGAGCTTTTAGAGAGGGGGGATTTGGATAGTGAGCGGGCCTCT
Organism: Aquificota bacterium; assembly: GCA_003648675.1. Lineage (GTDB taxonomy): Bacteria > Thermosulfidibacterota > Thermosulfidibacteria > Thermosulfidibacterales > B14-G1 > B14-G1. The sequence goes on along the minus strand of QMPS01000064.1, from coordinate 2,673 downwards.
CAAGTGGAGGAGGTCCTGGAGATGCTACGGTCTCCTCGGACCTTGGAACTCCTCAGAAAGAACTACTCGCCTAGTTGGGGAAACAGCTTTGAGGAACTCCTCTTTCTGCTAGACCCTTCTCACACAGATGAACTCCTAAGCTGGTTGGAGCAAGAAGAGAGGGAAGGGGTGAAGAGGGCGTTGCTTAAGTTTTTGAAAGAGAAGATCAGGTCTTATCCCTCCCTTCTGGCTTCTTTCTTTGAAAAGGGTGGTCCCCGGGTGAAGAGGGAGATGGTGCGCTTTGCTACCGAATTTAGGGAGATTGAGGAAAGTCGTAGGGTGCTAGATATGGCTTTGGACCTGGATTTGGAGGAGGTTAGGAAAGAAGCTCTGAAGATGGTTCTCAAGTTGGATCCCTCCTCTTTAGAGCGGATGGTGGAGAGGTTCTTGGGCAGGGAGGACTCTGAGATTAGGTCAATTCTTTTTGATGCCATATTGGAGCTAGGAGGCGAGCCTTCCGTGGCTCCCCTTCTCTTTCGAGAAGTGATAAGAGAGGATTTTATAGGGAGGAGCTATTTGGAGAAGAGGCTCTTTTTTTCTGCCCTTTTACTCAGCAACAAGGTTCTCTTTGTGGAGGCTCTGAAAGAGGTGTTGGCATCCTTTCCCGGGTGGAGGGGTAGAAAAAAATGGGAAGAGACCCTTGGTGTGGCTTTCACCGTGGCCATGGATTCTGAGGATATGGCTTTTCGTGAGCTGAAGGGGTTGATAGAAGCCTCCGGTAACAAGAGGGCTGTGAAGGTTTGGGAGAGACTCCTTAGAGCGAGAGAGGGGGCGAGGTGAGGGATCAGGTGAGATTCCGGGAGATGGATTTCATTGTGGCCTTCCTCAGGTTGCTGAGGGGGGTGACAGTCTATCCCAAGAGTCATCCTCTGGTGTCTGGAGCACTGGACGTGATCATGGAGGCTATCCGAGGGGGGCTGAAAGCCGGGGATAGCCTGATCTTGGCGGTGAATAGAGGGTATTCCTTTGTCAATGCCAACAGAGTTGAGGTGACGGCCGAGAACTACGCTTTCATCCGCCTTCTTGTCCAGGCTTTTGATGACCTTGGGCTGGGGGAGGTGGAGTTTCTCCCGGGTTCGGTGACTAGGGATGGGCTTCACCGGTTTTTCAGGATTCTGGCGATGCATCGAGGCAGTTTCGATGGACTCCTTTCTCGTATGGATGAGGAAGGGGTAGGGGGAATCTTTGTTAGGCCTTGCTTGCAAGTTCCGGGGGGTAATATTCGGGATAGGGCCAAGAAGCTTTACTTTCAGACTTTAATCCTTATCAAAAGGTACTTCGAGGGAGAGAAGTCGGCCTCTTTAGTGAAGATCAAAGCCGTTGCTGCCTATTTGGCTGATCTTTTGCGGCGCTCGGAAGAGACCCTTATAGGCTTGACCGTTATTAAAAACTACGACGATTACACCTACAATCACTGCTTGAACGTGGCTATCCTCTCTCTAGGGTTGGCTCTGAGGTTGGGAATGAGTAAGAAACTGCTGGTTTCTCTGGGTACAGGTGCCTTGGTGCACGACATAGGAAAGGTAAGGATTCCCGCTGAAATCATAAACAAGCCTGGTATCCTCACGGAGGACGAGTGGAAGGTGGTGAAGCGACACCCCGTAGAGGGATTGGCTTTTCTCTTAAGAAGGTGGGGTATAAGTAGGGAGACGGCCAGGATGTTCCCCGCTGTTTTGGAGCACCATTTGGGTATGAGTTTTTCTGGGTATCCGGAGTTCATGCGAAGGAAGGCGCCTGGTTTCTTGGCTCGGATCATCCACATCGCCGACTTCTATGATGCAGTCACAACCCCCCGTGTTTATAACAAAAGCCCTTTCTCCCCTGTGGAGGCTGTGGAGTTTTTGATGGATCACTCTGGGGACAGGTTCGATCCTGTATTGGTGAAGGCCTTTGTCCAGATGATGGGTTTCTATCCTGTAGGCACTGTGGTGAGACTGAGTACGGGTGAGTGGGCCATGGTGGTGGAGAAGCCTTCTGAGGCTGTTCCTTTGGATAGGCCTGTGGTGGCTGTAGTGGCGGATGATAGAGGTGTTCCCCTTCGTCCCAGGAGATTGGATCTGTCTGAAGAGCCTGTGGAGGTGGTGGGGGTTTCTGACCAGTCTCCCTGGGAAATTGGGCTGGATCCTACTCAGGTTACCCTTACCTTGAGCGAGTGATCATGACCCCTCTGGAACGTGCTTTTGAGCAGTGGGACCTCCTTTTGGAAGTGACTCGTCTTAGGAAGGAGGAGCTGACCCGGGAAAGAGGCGGCTCTAAGGGCCCTTTGGTGGTGGGTGAGGAAGCTCAGGAGCTCTTTTCCAAGGCGGCTTGCGTGTTGGGGGGGGTTTTGGACAGGGAGTGCCCCCTGCCCAAGATGGTTTTTTACCCTGCCATATCCCAGCTGAAAGGCCGGTTTAGGAGGCTCTCTTTGGGTCTTGGTGCTTCCCTGATGGGGATTTCGGGTTTGGTGGTTTATATGGTCTCCGTGGGACAATTGTCCGTCACAGAGGGTTACTATTGTGCTTTGCCTATCCTCTTTGTTCTTCCCTTTCCCTGGAGTCTCTATAGGAGAATGGGAGAGTATATGGACAGGGGATCTTACTATCTCCAAGAGGAGAGGACGGTGGTTATATACGACTTGCCCCGGGGTAGGTT
>QMPS01000063.1 GCA_003648675.1 Aquificota bacterium | reverse complement strand
GGTTAAGCAGAGCAAAGTCAAATGACAAATGAAAAGGGAAAGGACAAAAAATAACCAAAGATTAAACCTTAAACGACTTTGTTTTTATTGTTTTGCTTGTCTCTTTTTTACCAGATGGGATGTTTTTGCAGAAGGACTTTCCCCGGCCCTTCATGCCCACTATGGTGATTTACGCAGGGAGATCTACGGGGGGTATCTGGCCACCCGCAACTACCGCAACCTCAGATTCTATATCGCCGCCTGCCTGCACGACCTCTCCAGTCTGAAATGGAGGGCCTGTGACGCTTTTGAGAGAAGGTACGGTTACGACTGCAATGCCAGAGTCACAACGGAGCTATACAGGCTGGCGCGCTATCTTATATCACGTCCAGGTAAAGGGAGTGGCATCAAAAAGATCTACGACTATGTGAACCGTACCATCCGCTACGAGCCAGAAGAGGGAAATGTCCCTCGTTTCCCTTATGAAACCCTGCACAGCCGTCGGGGTGACTGTGAAGACCAGGCTATTCTGTTGGCCACCCTTTTGCGCGTGGTGGGTTACGAAAGTGCCTTGGTGCGTTTCAGCGATGATCGCCATAACTTCCATCATGTGATTTGTGTCGTGAAGACCACCAGCCGGGAGGCCAGAACTCCTCTGTTCCGCTTCAGCAGATACGCAAAGGAAGGTTATTGCTGGAAGATCCTCGATCCTTCATACAACCATTCTTATTACGCACTCCCCGAGTGGATGAAGTACTATAAAACAGAGAAGGGCTACACCTTTCCAGCGGGGGTGACACGGATGCTCAGGATCAACAGGAACGAATACTTTGATCTTTGCCATCGCGCTGACCGGCGAAGGCTGTTGAGGAGCGCTCCTTGATTCGGGTGGCAAGCCGATGGGGAGAAGGCCTTCTTGTACGCATGAGAGGCCAGCCCCGTGAGTGATCCGGTAATTGCCTCTTCCAGGTAACAGCCAAGGACCTTCAGACTACGGATGACAGAGGTGTGGTTCTCAGGGACATTTTCTACTAGAGAGAGACTTTTCTAGTTTCACTTTGCTCTTTTGCCTTGTTTTCATGACTTTTATGGCCAATCTTTTCTTGCTCAAGTATCCTATTTAATCTATAGGTAAAATTCAATTTACGACATGGAGGGCGGAATGAAGGTTAGGCTGGCTGCTCATCTGAAGAATTGGGTTTCCCTTATTGGCGCTATGATAGCGCTCGTCAGTCTGTTCATGATTGTCTTTCTCTTCGTGGTATCTGAGTTTTTAAGGGGAGGCGGTTTGTACCTGGGGTTGGTCATCTATATCCTCTTGCCCGGTATAATGATATCCGGGCTGGTTCTGGTCCCCATAGGCATGGTCATCCAAGTTAGGAAGGAAAGGAAGCACAAAGAAATTGAAGAACTGGTGTGGCCCCGAATAGATCTCGGCAATGTGGAGCATCGTAAGGCGTTTTTCATCTTTTCGGTTGGTACCGCCATTTTTCTCCTTATGTCCGCCGTGGGTAGTTATAAGGCCTTCCACTATACCGAGACGGTTCAGTTCTGCGGGAAGCTGTGCCACACAGTGATGAAACCCGAGTACACGGCCTACCAGCGTTCGCCTCATGCCCGGGTGGTGTGCGTGGAATGTCACGTGGGGCCTGGGGCTGGATGGTACGTCCGTTCCAAACTCTCGGGTCTCTACCAGGTCTACGCTACCCTGGCCAATACCTATTCCCGGCCCATTCCTACCCCCATTAAGAGCCTGAGGCCTGCCCGGGAGGTGTGCGAGCAGTGCCACTGGCCCCAGAAGTTCTACGCCTATAAGTTGCGTTTGGAGTCCCATTACCTGCCCGACGAGGAGAATACCCGCTGGGACATCAAACTTGTCATGAAAACAGGGGCCGAGCATCCTGCTCTGGGCCTCAAAGAGGGCATCCACTGGCATATCAATCCCCGGGTGAAGATAGAGTACGTGGCTGTAGATGAGAAACGGGAGGAGATTCCTTGGGTGAGGTTTACGGATTTGGAGACGGGCAGAGTAATGATCTATCGGGACAGAGAGTACTCTATATCTCCTGAAAAGCTTGAAACTTTGGAGATCAGAACCATGGACTGTATGGATTGTCACAATCGGCCTTCCCACGATTATCTTTCTCTCTCTGTGGCTCAGGGAGTGACTGGTCAGATGGAGGTGGCTCCTCTAGAGGGGACCTTGGCCTTCAAGCATCCTGTGGATATAGATGAAGAGTGGAAGGGAACTTCTGCAGTGAGTGTCACGCGGGTTTGAACCCTTAGGGAGGTAGGTATGCCTTTTGTCAACATCAAAATAGCCAGGAACGGTGTCACCCAGGAACAAAAGGCCCGGCTCATCAGGGGAGTGACGGATCTTATCCAGGAAGTCCTGGGTAAGAGCCCCTCTTCTGTCATGGTGATGATAGAGGAGCTGGACCCGGAGGACGTGGGTCTGGGTGGAGAGACGGTGGCGGAGAAAAGGCGGAGGAAGCCCTAGGCTCTGGGGCTCCTCTTCTTGTTGGTCTTTGGCCTGGGGGTGCTGTGTTCAATGGCGGCACCCCTTGGTGTGGACCCTTATGTCTATCACCACCCTTACCCGGTCTTTCTCACAGTATCGCTGCACATGGTAAAAGACCTCTTGTTCCGAAGGCTTCTTTCCGTTAGGGCAGGTCACATCCACCTTCACGTCTCCGGGACGCCAAGGCAGGTGAGTCATATTGGAGCTCTCCACTTCTCCCAGGGCCTTCTCGATACCCACTAGACTGATGGTGCTGTTGTAGTTGCAGCCCGGGGATCTACAGATGGTGACGTCTGCTTTAGCCCTCAGGGGGGTTCTGCATCGGTCGAAGATTTCGATGTAGACATCATAGACGACGGGTATCCCGTGGGGAATGGTCACTTCCTCTGGGTTTACTCTGTTGTCACACAGCCCCAGACACTCTTTGGCTTTTTCGAATTCGTGGGTTTGGATTTCGTTTATGAGATCCACTATTCTCTGGCCAATAGCTTTTCCTATGCCGTAGGCTTCTCCCCAGATCCCTGCCAGTGGGCCGGCAACTTCACATCCCAATCCGCTGGCTGCCAGATCTGCCGCCAATTTGATGGCTCTTTCTTTGAGTTCTTCGCTTGCTTTATCTTTGAAATACTCCCAGGATCCTTGGGAAACCATCTTGTCCAGTTCTTCCACGAGTTTTTGCGCCTGCTCCACCCTCCCTTTGGCTGCAGAGATATGCCCTTTGGTTTTGGGGAGGGATTGTCTTAGGGCGTCTAAGATGGCCGTGGGTGTCCTCTTTCCGTCCGCATATTTGAGGAGGCCTGCTTTTTCTGCCTTCTTGCGCCATTCATCGAGCTTCTCTACGTATTCGCCGAATTTGTCCAGGTTGTCGGCTCCTTCCTGGAAAACGTCTTTTATGTCCTTGATGGTTTGCTTGACCTCTGGGTCTTCTAAAAGGCTTTCGGCCCTATGGAGCCGCATTCCTTGTCCTCTGCTAACGGTATCCGCCAGTTTCCCCTCAAGGCATCTCCTTGCCGAGGGACCTATCATCCCCGAGATGTTCTTGGGATAGTGTGATAGAGTCTCCAATCCGGCGAAGGGTTCGTGGCGGCGGAGATACTCCCCTGCCTTAGCAATTTTCTTCTCGAAATCCTCTATAGTTCTTTCCACATCGTGGAGGGGACAACAGTCGTTTCTTTCCAGATACTTTTTGAAATCCCTCTTCCCCTGGGTCAGTATCTGAATCATCTTTTCAATACGGTCAGTGAGTTCTTTCTCTGCCTGAGCCTTGTTCAGGAGCTCCTGGACATAGTTTGCTTCCTCCCGGGCCCGTGGAAACCTCTTGAGTTTCATCAGCTCTTGGGCCCTTTTCAGGACCTCTTCGGCGGCATCATAGTCGCTGCGGGCCTCGGGATACTTGTGGGGATCAGGGGGTTCCACGCTTCGGAATCGCCTCTCTGCTTCCTCCAAGGCTCTTTCGGCTGGCACCTTTTCGGCAAAGATCTTTTTGGCGATTTTCTCGCACATTTCGCATCGCTTGTTTACCCTGTCTATAAGGTCGTTTAGCTCTGCCATGGCGTCTCCCACGGTCTTGATTTTCCCTTCGAGTTCACTCTCCGCCTTGAGGAGGTCTTCCTTAGCTTTTTGGTTTTTGGCCAGTTCGTTTTGGGCCTGGGCCAATCTGTTTTCTGCTTCTTCCAGTTGTTTTTGAGCTTCCTCCTCCTTCTGAAGGAGCCTGTCGATGCGATCTCGGTATTTGGTGAGAAAGAGACCAAAGAAGACATTTTCGGCCCTTGCGTTTTTGAAGTGCACCCCTAGTCCGGGTTCTAGTAGACGGGTGGCACCTCCTCCACTACCCATGGCTCCAAGAAAGCCAGTAATGTCTTTGTGAAAGTCGTCCAGAACGACGCCATCGTAACCCAGCAGACTGTTGGTGGCGTCCTTTAAATATTCCAGGAACCGTTGTTTTTCCCGCCGTATCTTTGCCAGGTTTTCCCTTGCCGCTTCTACAGCTTTTTGGTCTTCTTCTATCTCTTCTTTCATGGCCTTGGTCTTCTCGTCGAGCTCTTTTTCTTTCCTTTTCGTGTTATCGAGCTCTTCTTTCAGCTTGCTCAACCTGGACGCTAGCTCTTTCTGTTTCTCCACGAGCTTTCTGGCTACCCTGTTGCACTCTGCGCAGGGATCTTCTTCTCCCATGGGAACCAGGGCTTCACCTTCTAGCTTCCTTACCATTTCCCTTTCTCTGGTGAGGATGGGGGAGGCCGTTTCTGTAGTCTCTGCCTTTTTGGCCTTTTCAGGGGCGACCTTCTCATCTGCTGGTGCGTGGGTTGGAGCAGATGCCATTTTTACTGGAACTTTCACCATCTCTTCCGCTTTCTCCACGGTACCCAGGGAAAACCTGGCAGTAGTCACCGGCTGGCCGGGGGGAGCGCTGAGGACTACCGTTAGGGTGGATTCCCCTATTTTAGAGACGTATTGGGGGGGTATGGGGAAGAGGGAGATGAGCCCTTTCACCGAACCGCAGGGTTTTTCATGGAGGGTCTCATAGATGGGAGGAGGCTCTTTCTCTTCGTCCTCCATGAGGATCTTTCCCACTTTCCTACCCAAGAACTGGTCATATTCGTAGCTGGATACGCTGGTTTGCGTGTCGACGAGCTCACCGTTGATGTAGTGGTACCTAGTCACGGTTATTGTCACCTTCACGTGGGCCCAGCGCTCTGTGATGATGAGGGCCACAGGGTAGACCCGATGCCCTAAGGGGTCTTCAAGGTAGATTTGCCGGAAAGTGGGCTTACACTTCCCTTTTCCTTTGGTTAGAAGTGTGTTCACTGCAAGAAAGTACTTGTCTCCTTCGTTGTCGTAAAGGACGGCCAATTTAAGGGTCTGTTCCTGTCCATCGGCTGTGGGAATTTTAAATTTTTTGAAATCGTATTCTCTATCCACCCACGAGCTTCTCTCTTTGACCCTCCTAACGATCTTTCCTAGGGGGAAGCCTCCTCCTTTCCCTAGGCCAAATCCAAAGCCTGCTAACAGAATGGAGGGGTTGGACAAAAATATTACATTGATTACCAGTATGGAAAAGACCCTAGCAAAAAAAGAGGGACTCAATTTTGCCATCTCCCTTAAATTGCTAAGGAATAGAGTATTACGAGCTTATGTTTTATTATTCTTCTTGGTAGGAGGCAATATCCTAATGGGCGACCGTAGTCAAGG
>QMPS01000062.1 GCA_003648675.1 Aquificota bacterium | reverse complement strand
GACTGGTGTTATGTCTACAACTTCGCCAATCCCCAGAATCCCATTGCCCTTAGTCTGCCTCCTGGCAAAGGCAAGGAACTCCAACAGGAGATGGATAGCCTCATTGAGACCCTCAAAAGGGAGCTTCCCAAGGCCTTTGAGAGTAAGGACTTCGAAGAGAAGCTCCATGAGGTGACGGAAAGGGGGAGGAAAGAGAAGGAAGAGATCATGGCTCGGCTCGCTTCCCTGGCGGAGGAGAAGGGCTTTTCCGTCAAGTTTTCCCCTGCTGGCGTGGTGGTGGTTCCCCTTATAGGGGGGAAGGTGGTAGCTGAAGAAGAGATCCTCAAAAACAGCTATCTTCGAGACCTGGTAGAGAGCAGGCGTAAGGAGTTTGAGCCCCTATTGAAAGAGTACCTACGCAAGCTTCGTCAAGTGGACAAGGAGATCCAGGCTAAGGTGGCTCAGCTCCGGGAGGAGGTGGCCCGTTTCGTGGTGGATCATTACATGGACGACATGCTGGAGAAATACCAGGACTTGGACCGGGTGAAAGAGTACCTTGAGAATGTTAAGGGAGATCTGGTGAAAGGGGCGGAGCTTTTTCTCCAGTTTCCCGCTGCCCAGGATAACCCCCTCCTCCTTCTTCAGCTGGAAAGGAGCTTGGCCAAATATAAGGTGAACGTAGTGGTGGATAACGGAGGGCTCACCTGTGCACCGGTGGTCTATGAGACTCACCCCACCTACGCCAATCTCTTTGGAAGAATAGGGGTGCGGGCCGAACTGGGGGTCTATGTGGCCGACTTCCAGCAGATCGTTCCCGGCTCCATCCATAGGGCCAACGGAGGCTACCTGGTCCTCAAGGTGCCCGAGCTCTTTGCCAATCTCGGGGTGTGGAGGGCTTTGAAGAGGGCGCTGGTTCACCGGGAGATTTCCATCCAGCCCCTAATGGACGAGTTGGGATTGCCCCATCCCGTCACCACTCTGAGGCCAGAATCCATCCCCCTGGACGTGAAGGTCCTTCTTATCGGTGAGCGCCTCCATTACCACCTGCTCATGGCCCTAGACCCTGAGTTTGAGGAGCTTTTCAAAGTGAAGGCTGACTTCGACACCCAGGTGGACAACACCTCCCAGGTGAGGAGGGATTATCGGCGTCTTTTGGACAGGCTGGTGGAGCGGGACGGTCTTTTACCCCTGGCCCCTTCCGGGGCAGCTTATCTCTTGGAGTATACCTGTCGTTTGGCCCAGGATCGGAGGAAGCTATCCCTCCAGATGTCCAAGGTTGTGGGTATATTGAGAGAGGCTAACCACTGGGCCAGAGGTCGTGGGAAGGATCGGATAGAGGCTGAGGACGTGGAGAAAGCCTTGGAGGAAAAGGTTTATAGGGCCAATCTCTTAGAGGAGCGCCTTCAGGAACTCATCCAGCGGGACGTCATTGTGGTGGAAACCCGGGGGAAAGAGGTGGGGCAGTGCAACGGTCTCAGCGTTGTAGATCTGGTGGACTATTCCTTCGGCCGGCCCCACCGAATCACTGCACGGGCCTTTGCCGGTGAAAAGGGCATAGTGAACATCGAGAGGGAGGCGGATCTATCGGGTAAGATCTTTAACAAGGCTGTTCTCATTCTCTCGGGTTACCTGGGCCACCAATACGGCAGGGGCCGCCCCCTTTCCCTGTCGGCTACCTTGGCCTTTGAGCAGTCTTACTCTGTGGTCGAAGGGGACAGCGCCTCGGCGGCTGAGCTCATGGCCCTCCTTTCGGCCATTGCCCAGGTGCCTTTGGCTCAGAATCTTGCCGTCACAGGATCTGTGGACCAGAGGGGAAGGATTCAATCTGTGGGGGGGATAAACGAGAAGATTGAGGGTTTCCTCCATTGTTGCAAGGTGAAGGGTCTCACGGGAGATCAGGGAGTCATCTTTCCCGCCGCCAACCTGGAACATCTCCAGCTCTCCCATCACGTGGTCAAGGCGGTGGAGGAGGGTAGGTTTCATCTCTACCCTGTCTCCCAGGTGGATGAGGCTATAGCCCTCCTCACGGGTATGGAGCCTGGGGAGAGGGATGAGGAGGGAAGGTTCCCTCCAAACACCTTCCATGCCCTGGTGGGGGCCAAGCTGGAGGAGTTTCGTAAAGCTGCTCTGAAGAAGAAAGAGGAGGGTGATGAAGAGGGAGGAAAGTGACCCCGTAGTGGCTATAGATGGGCCGGCGGGTTCGGGCAAAAGCACTACGGCCCGGGCCCTGGCTCGGTGCTTGGGTTGGACCTATCTAGATACGGGGGCTATCTACAGGACCCTGGGGTGGCTGGCGGTTCAAGAAGGGGTCTCCTTGGACGATGAGGATGTTTTAGTGGCCCTGTGTCCTCGCCTGGATGCCCTCTCCTTCCGCTGGGGAGAGGATGGTTTGCTTTTGGTCTTTTTGGGGGATGTGGATGTGACCCAGGCCATTCGGGGGGAGGAGGCAGGGCGCTGGGCCTCGGATGTCTCTCGCCATCCCAGGGTGAGGGAGGCCTTGTTGGATCTTCAACGTTCCTTTGCCAAGCGGGGGCCTCTGGTCATCGAGGGACGGGACACGGGCACGGTGGTCTTTCCCAAGGCCCGGTGGAAGTTTTATCTCACGGCCTCTCTGGAGGAGCGGGCTAGGAGGAGACTCAGGGAGATGGGGTTGGAGGAGACTCCTGAGAACTTGGAGGGTGTGAAAGAGGCTATTAGGGAGAGGGATCTCCAAGACGCCACCCGGCCTGTGGCACCCTTAATGAGAGCCGAAGATGCTGTGGAGGTGGACACCACGGATCTTTTACCAGAGGAAGTGGTAAACCTTATAAAACGACTTGTGAAGGAGGGGTGATATGGTGAAGCGTCTTGCTGGAGTGGTCTTGGCTATCTGTTTTGCCGTAGGTGTGGCCTATGGAGGGGTGTCTGGCTATCAGGATCTCACCAGGTTCCTGGTTAATCTGCCTGGTTGGACGGCTGGAGGGCCGGAGGGAGTGAATATGGAAGGTCCCCAGGGCAAGGTCGTCACGGCCACTAGGAGCTATAAAAGGGGGAATCAGAGCCTCACAGCCACTATCATGGTGGGAAACTCGGCCATGATGGCCTGGGCCCCCTTCCAGATGGGTATGACCGTGGAGACTCCTGAGGTCCTTATTAAGACCATTTCTTACAAGGGCCTCAAGGCGGGTATTAACTACGACAAGAAGGAGAAGGGCGGAGGCATCGTGGTTCAGCTCTCCACCCAGAATCCAACCGCGGCCTTTGTCATCAATTTTGAGGCCATGGACTACAACGAAGCCCTCAAGCTCTTGGATCACTTTGACGTCGTGGGCATGGCCTCGGCCGTTAAGTGAGGAGCCTTTTTTAGTATAAGGACCTGATTTTTTAGGGCCTTCACTGTTAGGTTGAACAGGTCTCTGAGCTGGTCATAAAGCCTGACGGGTATGAAGGCCCTGTCCAATATCAAGAGGCTGTGAAACTCTATTTCTCTTCCCTTCCTTTTCCAGGAGATCCTCAGGGAACCCACGTCGTTTTTGTAGCTATAGTCCTCGGGCAACAGGTAGATGCGGTAGCCTGGGGGGATCTCCAGCACTACCCGGGACTCTTTGGACATCTTGTAACCCACCACGTAGGAGTAACGCCGCTTTTTGGGGGCCACCAGGGTGGCCAGACGCTGGTAGCTGGGTGTGGGGGGATGGAGGATGAGGAGGTGGGCCGTAGAGGTGGCGTATAACTGGTCTCTGCCGGTGAGTGCAACCCACACTTCCTCTTGATTGAGATCCCGATAGGGAGAGAGGCGAGAGCCCTCCACATCGAATCCTGGAGAGATGGATGTGGCCAGTCGTTCCACGTGGCGCTGGATGGCCTGGGGAGTGGAGTTGGTGAAGAGATAGCGCTCCATACTGGCGTAGATACCCTGGTAGTAGAACTCCATGGAACCCTGGAGATCGCCCTTGGGCGATACAGTGAAACGTCCCCGGTAGCCCTCCACGTTCCTCTGGGGCGGGAAGAGGGGAGTCTTGGCCAGGAGGGCCTTGCCCCCTTTCACCACCAGCACCTTCCTGTCCTGGTCTCCTGCGGGCAAATCACCCAGGGAAGTCACTTCAGCTGTGGAGTCCATGAAGAGGAGGCGTCCGTTAAGATTCATGGCAGCGATTTCGTGGTTGAAGGCTGTGGGTCTGGGCATCTCGGGGTCCAGGTTGGCCACGTCCTGGGTGGGGATGAGGACGGGGTAGGCCTTCACCCCTATCACCCGGAGCATGGCTACGAGGAGGGTGGCGTGGTCTTTGCAGTCGCCGTACCGGTTTTCCAGGACGTCTCCCGCCTTATGGGGTTTATACCCATTGATGCCGAACTCCATACCTACGTAACGGATATTTTGGGCCACGAAGTTGTAGATGCGGCGGATGGCTTCCCTTTTGTTTTTTGCGCCTTCGATAATGGTGTGGACAGCCCTCTTCACCCGGTCATCGGGCACTAGAGTCTTCTCAGCTAAGGACTGGTACCACTGAGCCACCTGCTTCCATGAGGAGAGGGAGGTAATGACCACCTTCTTGGCTAACTGGTCCTGGGGAGGCATGGATGGTTCTTTCTCCAGGGGGGGCACATGGGCCACCTTCCACCTGTAGATCACGTAGCCCTTCTTCCGGGTAATTTGGGGCTTTATGTCCATGTGGTAGGCCTTGATTTTGACCTTGCGGTTTGCAGGGATGCGGGCCACCATGGAGGACTCCTCCACGGGGTAGTTCTCCTGGAAGTAGTTGGCGGCCCAGAACTGGCCCTTCATATAGGGCTTCACCGTTTTGAGGACGAAACCGTAATAGATGACGGCCCCGGGCGTGACCCCGGGCATGGAGATGGTCTGGTACTTGAGGTCCGAGTAGATGGGGGCCTGGGCCTCGAAGGATGGAGAGACGATGTTGTAGGCTTTTTTGGAGGGTTTTAACTTTTGGCCGTTGGGCAGCTTGGTGTAGGCGTAGAGGACCTTAAGCTTTTGGTGCTTGGTGGAGAAAGGCAACACCACCTCGCCCTGCTCTTTTATCCCCTTCTGGTTGAGGATCTTGACGGCCCGCTCCTCTTTCCAAATCTGACGTCCGTCGTTGAAGAAGGTGACCTCCACCCTGTCGTAAAGGACCACTCCTCCCTCTCGGCTGGCCCATGACAAGGGGGACAATGCCAGGACGATTAGTGTAATGATCACAAGGTTTCTCATCTATCCCCGCTCCTAATAAATTTTTTCTGCACTATGGCCTCCTTGGGGTTGCGAGTCAAACCCGATTGGGGGTCCATCTGAAGCTTGCAGGAAAAATCTTTTTCCTGACCATGGAACTGGGAAAAAGGGAGGAGGAGTTTTAGACTTAGCTTATTCCTTTTATCTTTCTTGATTTGCCCCTTTTGCTGGGTTTATATTCAAAACAAGTTTTGAGGAAGTGCGAGGGGTGGATATTGGAGGCTGAAAGGCCCTTCTCGTTTATTGATTTGGCGAAAAGGATTGAGAAGGACGGTTCTTTGATCTCTATGGGCGGTCCCGTGCTTAGGGATCTGGCCATGGTTTTGGTGGAACTGGAGGGATTCATAGAGACTGGAGGAGAGGCCCTGGTGGCCATAAAGGGAGACTGGGGCACGGGGAAGACCTCCTATCTTCACGCTATCAAAGACTATTTCCGAGGATACAGGGGATATCCAGTGGTCTTTTTCGAGGCCTGGAAGTACCAGGACGAAAGCCACCCCTTAGTGCCCCTTTTTACCCAGATGGGAAGGGTCCTGGAG
>QMPS01000061.1 GCA_003648675.1 Aquificota bacterium | reverse complement strand
GGTGGGCTGGAAGGCAATAGACAGTGTCAACATTTACCAAGCTGCTGCTGAGGCCATGAGGCGAGCTGTTAAGGGGCTGGAGGTGAAACCCCAGCTGGTTCTGGTGGATGGCATGAACCTCAGAGGACTGGACATTCCCACGGTACGGGTAGTTAAAGGCGACGATAAAAGCCTTTCCATAGCTGCTGCCTCCATTGTAGCCAAGGTGGTGAGGGACCGACTAATGGTGGGCTACCACCGCCTCTATCCCCAGTACGGCTTCGCGTCCCATAAAGGTTATGCCACCCGGGAGCACAAAGAGGCCCTCAAGCTCCACGGTCCCTGCCCCATCCATAGGAGGACCTTTAGAGGGGTCTCCCAAAAGGTCTGAGATGAGCGAGACCCGTCCTCTTGGCAAAAAAGGCGAAGACCTGGCCGTCTCGCTTCTCAAAGAGAAGGGCTACAAAATCCGGGAGCGCAACTTTTACACCCGCTGGGGTGAAATAGATATCGTGGCCGAAAAAGGCGGCTGCTTGCATCTCGTGGAGGTCCGCACCGTCACCAGGGGTGGCCTTTTAGACCCCCGGGAGGCCCTGGGCAGAAAAAAACAGGACCACCTGTGGCGTGCGGTTCAGATCTACCTCAAAAAGACGGGCTGGAAGGGCGATTACTCCGTGGATTTCATAGCCATTGAATGGGACGAAAACCGACCTCGTATCCATCACTTCCACCAAGTGCTGGAGGGTTATTGGGGGTGAGGGGGAAAGACTTTATGTTTTGATTGGTAGTCCGACGTCTCTCGGGGATTTGGAAAGGTATATACAAACCACATTTCCTTGCAAAACGGCATCGGCAACTCTCAAAGAGATTGAAAAAATGCGTCTAGGGACCTTTTGTCCACTTTATCATTTCGTCCAAAACTTCTTCGATCTCCTCCAAATGGTCCTTGCATATAGAATATAGCTCTTTTGAGCCGATTTCGTGGTAGAAGTGGACCATTCGGGTTCTGTAGCCTGCCATTTTGCGCATCACGGCCCCCAGCTCCTTGGATAACACACCCTTTTCTTCCAATCCCTGTGCGATTTCCTTGTAACTGGTCACGGGTTGACCAAAACCTTTGGCCAAGATGTGACGACCTAAATCCATGAGGGCTTCTAGGGCCCGTCTCAGATAAGACTCAGCTGCCGCTGGATTCCTGGGATCAGAAAAGAAAAGTTTTTCGTCCTCCAAGGGTAGCTGGCGAAGCCCCTCCAGCATTTCCTTTATCCAGATGGTCCTTTGGATCACCACTTCTCTATTTATGCCTGCGGGAGACACGGGATCATCCTCCCAAAACCATTTCTTCTCTCATTTTCCGGTAAGGCTCTAACTCGGCGGCTAGGCTCATGATGAAGAGCTGATACTCGGCTTCATGTCGGGGATCCCTGGCATAGAGGAGTTCACCGCAAATGATTTCCAGGGCCAGAAAGAGGGGGGCATCGTTCAGAATTACCAGGTCCACTTGGGGAGCGTCGAAGAGATCTTCCAAAACGATGGCTATCTCTACTTTTTCGTCTACTGTCAAAGGGGACTCTACCAGAATCCCAATGTCCAAATCCGAATGCGATGGGGAAAGCTTTTCTCTCTTCCCCTCTAGCATCTCCAGGGCCTCTTTGGCCCTGCTGCCGAAGGCGTAAATGATCTTGATGCCGTACTTTTCGGCCAGAGTTTTCAGTTCATTTTTCAGATGAGCCAACTTCCTCTCCTTAGCGGTCAATACTTCAGGTTTTTTATAGTGTTTTGAGGGGTAAGCCACAAGGTCGGGGATGAGTTGTTCTAGTCCAGCCCCATTTTGCCTGGATTGAGGAGGTTTTTGGGATCGAAGGCTCTCTTTATGCCTTTAAGGAGTTCCATGACCCGGGGTGAGAGTTCCATGGAGAGATATGGGGCTTTGGTTATGCCCACGCCGTGTTCTCCGCTTAGAGTGCCACCCAGCTCCAGGGTGATGGCGAAGACCTCTCTCACAGCTTTTTGGGCCTTGGCCCATTTTTCAGGGTCCTTCTTGTCCGTCATGATGTTGACGTGGATGTTGCCGTCGCCGGCGTGGCCGAAGCAGATGATGGGTAGACCGTACTTCTCTTCTAATGCTTCTATGCGGGCCAGGGCTCGGGGGAGTTCACTTCTGGGCACGACTATGTCTTCGTTGATCTTGGTGGGGGCTATCTGAGCTATGGCTGGAGAGATGGCTCTACGGGCCAGCCATAGCTCCTGGGCCTCGGCCTGATCCTTGGCCACCCGGGTGGTGCCGCCCGTTTGTTGACATACTTCTGCCACTTTTTCTAGGAGACGGGGTACCAGTTCTTCTTCCCCGTCCACTTCGATGAGAAGGAGAGCCTGGGCCTGGTTTCCCATTTCTACCCCGGCGTATTTTTTGACGGCGTCCAGGGCTCCTCGATCCACAAATTCTATGGCCGTGGGTAGAACGCGGGAGTGGATAATGGCGGCTACGGCTTCTCCGGCTTGCTCTCTGGAAGAGAAGAGGGCCAAAAGGGTACCCGTGGCCGGGGGATAGGGCAGGAGTCTCCAAAGAATGCGAGTGAAGAAGGCTAGGGTGCCTTCCGAACCCACCAGGAGACGGGTGAGGTCGTAGCCTACCACGTCTTTTACCACCTTTCTCCCTGTGGTGATCTTTTCTCCCCCGGGGAGGACAGCTTCTATACCTAGGACATAGTCTCGGGTGACACCGTACTTAACCGCCCGAGGACCCCCTGCGTTCTCAGCCACGTTGCCTCCCAGGGTGCTAAATGTCAGGCTGGCGGGATCGGGTGGGTAGAAGAGGCCCAGGGCCTCCACGGTTTGCTGGAGTTCTCCTGTCACTACCCCCGGTTCCACCAAGGCTGTGAGGTTTCTCTCGTCTATCTCCAAGATGCGGTTCATCTTCTCCGTGGAGACCACCATCCCTCCTTTGACGGGCAGGGAACCACCTGTGAAGCCCGAACCTGCCCCTCGGGGGATGACGGGTACTTCCTCTTCCCAGGCTAGTTCCATGATTTTGACCACTTCTTCCGGGGTTGAGGGGAAGACCACCACGTCAGGGATGAACTCCTCCCGGGTGGCATCGAAGGAGTAGCATAAAAGATCCTCTGGGCGGGTGGTGATGTTTTCCTCTCCCAGGAGTTTCTCTAATCTCTTTATGAGTTTTCCTTTCATTTCTCCTCCAACTCCTTTTCTACCCGCTTTAAGAGGCGGATTAGGCGGGCCATACGTTCTCTAAGGGTGGGCTGGTAGGGGTGTTGTCTCCATTTCTCCACTTTGTCCTGGAGATGGCCCAGGATGCCTTCCAGCTCCTGGAACTCTTCCCCTAAGTCTTTGGGAATAGGCACCTCCAGTTTTGGAGGGTGGAAGGGGCCGATGGCCTGGGGCGACAGGTCGACGCTCTCTCCCAAAGCCGGGAGGTGGGTCTTCCAGCCCAGGGTGTTTTGGATCTTTTGGGAGAAGATAAGAGAGTTTTCCTCTTCCCCGTGAACCACGAAGGTGATGAGGGGGGGCTTTTCAAACTGATTCAGCCAGTAGAGGAGCTCCTCCTGGTCAGCGTGGGCCGAAAAGCCGCCCAGGGTGTGGATCTGTGCTCTGACCTCGATCTCCTCGCCGTATATCTTCACCTTAGAGGCCCCATCCACCAGCCTCCTGCCCAGGGTGCCTTTGGCCTGGAAGCCTACGAAGATGATGTGGGTGTTGGATTTCCACAGGCTGTGCTTTAGGTGGTGCTTTATCCTGCCCCCTGTGCACATGCCCGAGCCCGCTATGATGACACCCTCCTCTATGCTGTTGAGCACCCGGGACTCTTCAGCGCTGCGGACCATCTTGAGACCAGGGAATGAGAAGGGGTAGGGATCTGTTTTCATGAGGTCCAGGGTCTCTTTGTCGAAGCATTCGGGGTGGTGCTGGAAGATCTCCGTGGCGGCTATGGCCAGAGGGCTGTCCAGGTAAACAGAGATGTGGGGGATGCGGCCCTCGTTGTAGGCCTTGTTCAGGATATATAAGACCTCCTGGGTCCTGCCTACGGCGAAGGAGGGGATGAGGACCTTGCCCTTTTCCCGGTAAGCCTGTTTGATGATCTCGATAAGCTCCTCCTCGCTGGCTTCCAGGCTCTTGTGGAGGCGGTTGCCGTAAGTGGACTCCACCAGCAGCACGTGGGCGTTGTCTATGGGGGTAGGGTTTTTCAGTATGAGGGAGTGGTAACGACCTAGGTCCCCCGAGAAGACCAGCTTCAGGAGCTCTTGTTCCTCCTGGATTTGGACCTTAACGATGGAGGAGCCCAGGATGTGACCAGCGTCCACGAAGGTGGCTTTTACCCCGGGAACCACGTTTACTTCTTCTCCATACTTCACAGGATGAAAGAGGGGAAAAGCCTGAGCGGCATCGGCCATGGTGTAAAGGGGCTCTACGGGAGCCTTACCTTTGCGCAGATTCTTCTTGGTGAGGTGTTGGGCTTCCATTTCCTGGAGGTGGGCTGAGTCCATGAGCATGATCTGGCACAGGTCCAGGGTGGCTTTAGTGGCGATGATTCTGCCCGAGAATCCCAGTTTCACCAGTCTGGGGATGAATCCGCTGTGGTCTATGTGGGCATGGGTGAGGAGGATGGCATCTATCTCCTTAGGGTCGAAGGAGAGGGGCCGCCAATTCCTCTCTTCCAGGTGCCCCTGAAACATGCCGCAGTCTATCAATACCCTGCCGCCTTTGGTGTCTAGGAGGTAGCAGGAACCTGTCACTGTCTGGACGCCGCCCAGAAAGGTGAGCCTCATGGGGTCCTCCCGTAGTTTTTCTTTATCCCACCAGAAAGGGCTGGGAAGGTCAAATCTCTTCCCTGGGGAAGAGGGTAGGTTGTTCCTTTGATGGCTGCCACGTTCGGTCCTTTTCCAGAATGTGCACAACCCTCCAGCCCGTCTCTTCCAGGGCCTGGGTGATGAACCGGCGGTGACAGCGCCAGGGGAGCCTTTCAGCGCAGATTATGGCGGTGGTGTTTTCTAGGGCTAGGGCTTCTAGTTTCTTTAGAGCCTCTTGGAAGGCTGGGGTCTGGGTGAAGGCCTGGTAGCCGCCCCGCCTGTAACCTCCCAGTTCTTCTCCCAGGTGGTGGTAAGATATGCCCTTTCCCTTAAGAGCTTGGGTCAGGGGTTCTTTATTGAACCAGGGGTGTCGGCTGCTGGTAGGGAAGCGCCTTACGTCTACTACCCGGCCGATGCCGTAGGCCTGAAGGATTTCCAGGAACTCCTCCAGGGTTCGGTTGCTGGTGCCCAGGGTGTAAATGTTCTTCTTCCCTTGCGTCATGCCTCTTTTCAGTATTAGGTAAGTTTCCATGGAGAGTAAAGTGGACTGGGAGGAGGCTATCTCTCGCTGCGTTCGCTGCGGTCGTTGTCGTTCTGTATGTCCCACCTTCTCTCTTCTCCACCGAGAGTGGGCCGTGGCCCGAGGACGGATAGCCTTGTTGGAGGCTTTGGAGGGGGGACGGTTGGAGCCCACTGGAAGGCTTGAGGACCATCTCTCTACCTGCCTTTTGTGCATGGCCTGTGAAGAGGTGTGTACCAACAAGGCCCCTGTGGTGGACTTGGTGGAGGAGGGCCGGGCCATCCTGGTGGAGAAAAGGGGCAAGCCCCTTTACAAGAGGATTCTAGCCAAGGTTTTGGAAGACAAGGCCTTGGCTCGGAGGTTGGTGGCCTTGGGACTCCTGGGACAGCCCCTGTGGGGCAGGGAGGTGCCCCAGTATAGGGGGCTGGCC
>QMPS01000060.1 GCA_003648675.1 Aquificota bacterium | reverse complement strand
TCGATTTTCTGTTTGAGCCGCTTGATCTGCTCTTCTCTCAAGGCTTCTTCGTCTTTAGGCCTGGATCTCAGCGCATTCTCCGCTGCTAACAGGAATCTCTCTTTCCAGTCCTCTACCTCTGCTACTGTGAGTCCTTGTTTTCTAGCTGCCTCCTGGATGGAGGTTTCTCCCCTTAGGATACTGAGAACCAGAGCAGCTTTCCTCTTGGCCGTCCACCTCTTAATTTCTCCACCTTGATTTTCCATTTGCTCCCCCTCCTTTCTTGGTCACCCATGTCTTATCACTGGACCAGTCTCCAAGGGGAGCAGAATACTGCCTCGAGGCCCTCTTGCAGGGATAGATGGTGGACAGGGCCTACCGTTTGGAGGTACCATTAAAAAGATGGGGATTGAGGAGGGACATATGAGGAAAAGAACCGTAGCCACTGTAGCTACCTACCCTCATCTTAATTTGGTCTTTACATTACATCTGGTGGAGGGGATCTTTGGCGGCGGCATTTAGGAGGTTTTCTCGGAGGAAGAGAACGCCCCTGGGCCGGGTTATAGATCTGTCCATCACCATCTTCTTGGTGGTGGCTATCGTCTATCTTGCCAGGGATATGCTGAGGAGTGGCAGGTTCACCTTCCTCAAGTTTTCTCCTTCTCGGATCTCTATAAGGGATTGTACCCTTTCTCCTCCCCCAGAAGAGGTGGTGAAGTCCTGGGGGGTGTTTGTGCGGAACTGCAAAAGGGCTTTTTGGCAGAGGGTTTTGAAAGAGGGGGGAGGGACTCCCGCTTTTGTGGTGACCTTGGAGGGGAAAGGGAGGAAAGTGGAACTGTCCTTCTTCCCTTTTGAGAGAGGGGCTTATTTTCTGGCCAGGGGAGGGGAAAGGGAGATGGCTTTTCAAGTAGACGACTGGACTTACAATGAGTTTATGGAGACTTTGAATAGATTCTGTGGAGGGGTGGGGAAAGATGGTGGTTAAGCATTGGAAAGAGGTGGGGGAGATGAAGCCCTCGGAGCCCGGGGCTGGAGGAGTGAAGCTCAGGGTGTTGATCGGGGAGGAGGAGGGTGCCCCTAATTTTATTATGAGGTATTTCACTGTAGAGCCTGGGGGACAAACCCCTTACCACACCCATCCTTGGGAGCATGAGGTCTTTGTTCTTTCAGGGAAGGGCGAGGTCCGTCAAGGGGGTGGGCGCTGGTCTATAGGACCGGGGAGTGTCGTCTACGTGGCTCCTGGAGAGGAACACCAGTTTCTCAATGTTGGAGATGAGCCGCTGGAGTTTCTCTGCATGATACCAATTTCTAAGTAGTGATAACGTTGTAAATAGTCGGTAATTTCGATAATCCTATCATTGACTCTGGGAATACCAGTTTTTTGGGGCTAATCTGTTAAAGGATAGGTCTGTTTGGCGAAACTCTACTCCCGGTCTTTGGGAGTGAACAGGTTTTTTGTTTGGGCCGGGTTTGAGGCACCTTGAGAAGGGTTGGTGGAGAAAGGGGCCTATGGAGGAAAAAGGGAAGACTAGAGGTAGAGGAGTGGTTCTTTTGGTGGAGGATGATCCCCACGATGCTATGCTGGTGGAGCGGTCTTTCCGAAGAGGCAACCTGAAAGTCTCTCTGGTGGTGGTTAGGGATGGAAGGGAAGCCTTGGACTATCTTCTGGGAGAGGGGGAGTTTTCCAGCGGTGAAGTTCTCTGTTTGCCCCGTTTAATCCTGCTGGATTTGAAGTTACCCCGTATGAACGGTTTCGAGTTTTTGAAGGAAGTGAAGAACACACCCTCCCTCAGTAGAATCCCTGTGGTGGTGCTCACCTCTTCTCTGGAATGGGAGGATGTGGATAAGGCCTATGAACTCGGGGCTAGTGCTTATTTGGTGAAGCCTGTTAAATTTGAGGAGTTCATGGAGATGATGAAGGTGGTGGGTACCTTTTGGGTCTCTTTCAACGTGACCAGCGCCGCCAATTTCACCTACTGAAGGGGGAGAATTTGGAGGGTAGGGAAAAGATCAAGGCTATTCTGTCTAGGATAAACGGCAAAGGATACAAATCTTATAGGGACCTGGAGGGCAGCTATTCTTTGGCTCCTGGTCTCGTTTTTTATTTGGACCATGCCCAAGGGGATCCCTTCGCTGCGCCCAGCCGGGTGCGGTTGCGACTGGACATGAGGGTTGCCCAGTATCCTCCCAGACTTTTCAAGAATCCGGTGAGGCGCATGGCCCTTCAGGACTTTATTCTTCGGGCCTTTGCTAGAAAGGTGAGACCTCTTTCCCGGGGGCGTGGCACGGGAGGGAGTGGCCGCTACTCTGTGGACGCCGGTGCCCAAGAGGTTTTACTGCGCTCAGGGTGTGTGGTGACCAGTGATTATGTGGAGGTTCGCTTTTTTATGGGTCTGCCGGCTGCTGGTCGCCGGGTGCTGGGCAGAGAAGCCATGGAGATGATCCTGGGGGACTTGCCTAAGGCTGCCAAGGCCTTGGAGTATGCCAATCACAGTCCTCAGGAAGTGGAAGCCTTCGTTAATTTGGTAGAGGATCAGGAGTATGTCAGGCGTCAGCTGGCGGAGAGGGGACTAGTAGCCTTCGTTAGGGATGGGTCTTTGTTGCCTAGGCGTTCTGGGGTGGATGACAGGCCTATGGAGGAGGGGGCTGTTCTCTTTGAGAGCCCTCCCGAGCTTAGGGTGACTCTGGACACTCTCCATCATGGGAAGGTAACGGGCATGGGTATTCCCCAGGGGGTTACCCTCATAGTGGGAGGAGGCTTTCACGGCAAGACCACCCTTTTGGAGGCTATAAGCCGGGGTGTCTATCCTCACATCCCCGGCGACGGCAGAGAGTGGGTGGTGACCGATGCGGGGGCAGTAAAAGTCCGCAGCGAGGATGGCCGATATGTGGAGGGGGTGGACATTTCTCCTTTTATCGCGGATTTACCCATGGGACGGGACACCACTTTCTTCTCTACCGAGGATGCTTCGGGTTCCACTTCTCTGGCGGCCTCCATCATGGAGGCTCTGGAGATGGGAGCCCGAGTGTTGCTGGTGGATGAAGACACGGCGGCCACCAACTTTCTCATTCGGGATGCTCGGATGCAGGCCCTCATTCCCCGAGATAAAGAGCCCATAACTCCTTTTATCGACAAAGTGAGGCTCCTTTACAAAGAGTATGGTGTCTCTACCGTCCTGGTCTTGGGGGGGTCGGGGGACTACCTGGACGTGGCCGATACGGTAATAGCCTTGGACTCTTACCGGGTCTTGGATCTCACTGAGCGTGCCCGGGAGGTGGCCCGGGCGTTTCCCACGCCCCGGCGGCCCGAGGGCGGGGAGACCTTTGGGGAGGTGAAGGGTCGAGCCCCTTTGCCCGAGAGTTTCAAGCCTCGCAAAGGTCGCAAGGAGAGGGTGAAAAGTAAGGGTCTTAAGGAGATCCTTTTTGGAGAAGAAGTGATTGACGTATCTGACGTGGAACAGATGGTGGATCATTCCCAGGCCCGGGCGGTAGCAGAGATGCTCCGTTATTACGGTCACAGGGTTGCTGGTCCTTCGGTGGCTATGAGGGAGGGAATATGCCGGATTCAGGACTTGGTGGCCCGGGAGGGTTTTGAAGCCATCACGGGACAGCCCATAGGAAACCTAGCTTTGCCCAGAAGCTTTGAAGTGGCCGCTGCTATGAACCGCATGAGAAGCTTAAAGGTTCGGTTTGTGGAGTAGATGCGGCTGTAGCCCTTTCTGCCGCCTTGGTGAGGCGCTGAAGCAGGTCTTTAATGGTTTTAGCCTTCGGTTCCACAGGTCTTGGTACTCTGGTGAAGTGCCGCAGTAGCCCTTCATCCTTTGGGGCTCCATTTCCAAACAAGACACAAAGGTGATGTTGGCCACCCCTGCCAGGGGTCGAGAGGTCCTATCCTGGTGAGAGGGGATGTCTGTCTCTTTCTTTAGTCGAGCCAAGGATTGGAGGATTTCTTCCAGTAGGGCAAGCCTCACCGTCAGGCACTTTTTAAGATAGGAGGCCAAGTCTGACCTTATCCTTCCCGGAGGGTGAGGAGTATTTTCTCTCTGAGATTGGGGGAGAGGTTCTGGGATTCCTCCAGAGTCCTCACCAGGGCCTCTTTGCATCTCAAAGACGTGAACCAGTCTTCGCATTTAAATCCTTCTAAGAGCTTCTCTATCGTTTTTTCGTCGATGTATCCTCTTTGGACCAGGGCCAGGGCAGCTTCTACTCCCAGGTCTTTGTGATCCAGGTAGTCTTTTATGATCCATGTATTCCCTTCCCAGGGCATGAGGGCCAGCAGGCTGAGTATCTTTTTTCTCCTAAGGAGGCTTCCCGGGGTCTCCTCTCCGCTCTTACTTTTTCGGGCGAACCCCAGGTCTCTTACCAGATAGGGCAGAACCCTCTCGTCGTAATGAAGTAGGGCCCCTCCTGCTCCTCTGCGTTTGGTATCGTCTTCCAGCATCTCCAGCAGGTAGGGAATGGCTTCGGGGTCTTTCTTCCTGGCCAGGGCCCGGGCAGCCCCCAGCAATTTGTACCTCTCCAGGACTGTGAGAAGGGAGTGCCTTAAACGCTGGGAGGGGGAGATGTCCATCAGAACGGAGGCTATGTAGTCCTTCAGCATTTCTTCTGCCGGCCTTTCTGGAGTGTTTTCATCGGTAACCCAGGGCCTCAGAAGCAGTCCCTCCAGAAAGTCGTATACCTCGTCGTCTACCCTCATCAATATGTCCACAGCCCTGATCCAGGCCGGAGATGAACTTCTGGGTGGAGCCAGGAGGAACTCTCTCAGGGCCTTTACGCACCTCCCGGCCAGGGCGATGAGCTCTTGCTCTGCACGTAGCTGTTCCTGTGGATTGTCCAGCTGTTTTATAAGGTCTTTGCACTTCATCGTTTACTCCTTAATTTATTGTGAGGAAGTTCCGCCAAATTTTTTTGGCTCCTCTCTTTTTTTGCCTCCCTATTTTAGCACCTCCACAGCAGGTAGGCGATGGCTTTGGGATTCTTGTCCTAAATTTGAGACCTGACGGCCACCAGAAAGCATAACGTTTTCTAGGGCCTTCAATTTCCATGTTTCTGGGTCTTTTTGAACCTGCGGAGGTACTCCACGTGGGCCTCTTCCAGGAACCGGTAAGCCTCCTCCTTGTCTAGCCAGCCTTTCACATTGGTGATCCTTTTGTAGGTCTCGAAGAAGTGCTGGATCTCGTCCAGTATGGCCTTTTTTACCTGGGCCAAGCTGGTGATGTCTTCCATTCGAGGGTCCTTGATGGGTACGGCCAGAAGCTTGCTGTCTACTCCCAATTCGTCGGCCATCTCTAAAAGGCCGATAGGTCTCACTTCCACCACGCATCCGGGAAAGAGGGGATCGTGTAAGAGGATGAAGACGTCCACAGGGTTAACAGTGTTTCCCAGGGTCTGAGGGACAAAGCCGTAGTTTCTAGGATAGCGGGTGGAGGTCTTCAGTATTCTGTCCAGTCGGAAGATGCCTTGGTGAATGTTGTACTCGTACTTGGTTCTGCTGCCCGCCGGCACTTCGATTATAGCCCTCACCGTCTGAGGAAAGTTTCCTCCTTTGTCAATGTGAAACAAGTTCTGCATACTTTTCACCCCCTTTGAGTGTTTCTTTTCGCTTCTCTTCCAGAGCCCGGAGGACGCGTAAGGCGTTGAAAGTGGTGTCTATGAAGGGCACTCCTCCCGGTGCCCTGGCGACGCCGCCTCTTTGGCTTTGGCTGTTGAGAACAAAGGCTCTGGTTTCTTCTCTGTGGTGCGGGGCGTATTTTAGGGCTTGGTA
>QMPS01000059.1 GCA_003648675.1 Aquificota bacterium | reverse complement strand
TATATACTCATTGCCCAGCCTTCTGGCCCAGTCGCCGCAGCATTTTTCCTCAGTGCCTAGGATGGCAAAGTCGATGTTGGCAGCTTTAAGGATTTCCACCAGGGCCCTCATCACCTTCTTGTAGCGATCGTCGTATGCTCCGGCGCAGCCTACCCACAGGAGATACTCTGCTGATCCCTTTTCGGATAAAAGGGGAATATCCAGGCCTTCTGCCCAGTCGGCCCTGTTGGCGAAGCCTACACCCCAGGGATTATAGTTGTTCTCCATGTTCCGGAAGGTCTGGTTCAGCTCCTCAGGTATGCGGCCTTCCATGAGGCTCAGATAGCGGCGCATCTCGACGATCTTGTCGATGTGTTCAATGTAGGCAGGGCACTCCTCCATGCATGCGGCGCAGGTGGTACAGGCCCACAGCACGTCGTCAGAGATTTTCTGATAGGGGGTGCACTCCTCGGGGTCTTTGCCCTTCGCCAGCCGGTCGTTCATGTGCTCCTTCAGGTCCTGTATGAGGTTCTTGGGAGACAGGGGCTTGTCCGTGCTGTGGGCAGGGCAGGCCTCTTGGCAGCGACCACACCTCATACAGGCGTCTAGGTCCATGAGCTGCTTCCAGCTGAGCTCTTCTATCTTGGTGAGGCCGAAGCTCTCGGCTTCTTCCATGTCGGGGATGGGGTCTACAACTCCGTAGGATCTTCTGTCCCTGAAGACGATGCTGGCGGGGGTGACCACGATGTGGAGGAGCTTGGAGTAGCCTATATAGGCAATGAAGGCGAAAGAACAGACCATGTGGATGAACCAGAAGAAGCGATGGGCCAAAGTGCCATTGATCCCTACAATGTTCAGAGGGATGGCCAGAATGAAACCGACGATGGAATATAGCTCAAATTTGGGAAAGCCCTGGGCCGCGATGCGCACGGCCTCTGTCAAAAAGCCTGTCACAGCCACGGCCAGGAGGAGATAGAGGATGAGGTTGTCTTCGGCTTTCTCGGGTTGGAGCCTGTCGGGTTTCTCTTTGAGCCGCCTATAGAGGGCCATGCATATGCCAATGATGAGGACCAGCCCGGCTATGTCTAGGGCTAGAGAGACTAGGAGGTAGAAGACACCGTAATAGAAGTGGACAAAGGGTACGTCTGCTTCGATGGCCACTAGAATGGTGCCTATAAGGAGGACCAAGAATCCCCAGAAGATGGCCAGGTGCATGATGCCTGGATACTGGTCTTTGAGGATTCGGGTGTGGAAGAAGACGTTTTTGGCGGCAAAGATGAGGCGCTCCTTCAGGTTGTCTTTTCTGTCCTCTTCTCTCCCCTTTTTCCAGATCTGGATCCGCTGGTAGACGGCCCAGGCGGCCAGAGCTATGACGCCCAGGCCGCCTACATAGACCAGTATCTTGAATATAAGGGGTATGTTCCAATAAACGTGCCGGGTGATCTCATGGGGATTGATCATGCCATCCTCCCGCTAACCCTCCTGGGCTTTGATTTTCTTAATCTCCTCAGTGAGGAGAGGCACTACCTTAAACAGGTCTCCCACCACGCCGAAGTCGGCTACGTTGAAGATGGGAGCATCGGGGTCTTTATTGACGGCTACGATGAACTTGCTGGAGGACATACCTGCCAGATGCTGGATGGCGCCCGAGATGCCCACGGCGATGTAAAGGTTGGGGGATACGGTCTTACCTGTCTGGCCCACCTGATCGCTCTGGGGTCTCCAACCAGCGTCCACAGCGGCCCTGCTGGCTCCCACAGCAGCGCCCAGGAGGTCGGCCAATTCTTCGATGATGGCAAAGTTCTCGGGGGCTTTCATGCCCCTGCCACCGGAGACGATAACTTCGGCCTCTGTGAGTTCGGGTCTGCCTGTTTCCTTGGAGACGAACTCCACCAGTTTTTGCTTGGTGTCTAGATCCGTGGGTTCGAAGGGCACCTTTTCCACCTCTGCCGATTTGGAGGTGTCGGGCTCCAGTTTCTCGAATACGTTTGGCCGGAGGATGGCCATCTGAATGTCGGATTTGTAGCCTATTTCCACCCTCACCTTGCCAGCGATAGCGGGCCTGGTAGCTTTCAATTTGCCGTCCACGATCTCCAGTTTGATGCAGTCGGGGGCCAAGCCAGCGCCCACCCTAGCGGCGATGCGGGGCATGAGGTCTCTTCCCGTCATGGTGCCGCCCATGAGGACGATCTGAGGCTGTTTCTCTTTGATAAGGTCGCCAATGGCTCTGGCGTAGGCGGGAGGGTTGTAAGTGGCGAGCAGTTCATGATCTATGAGGTAGACCTTCTCAGCGCCGTAGGAGGCGATCTCGTTGCACAGCCCCTCTACGTTGTGGCCTACGATCACTGCTTCCAAGCTGGTTCCCAGTTCGTCAGCCAGCCTTCTGCCTTCGGAGAGGGCTTCAAAAGCAGGTTTTCTGAGAGCACCGTTCCTCTGATCTGCAATCACCCATACGCTCATTTTATCACCCCCTAAATAACCTTGATTTCATCTTTGAGGAACTTCACCAGGGCCTGGACCACCTCTTCAGGCTCTCCCTCCACTTTCTTCCCTGCCTCTTTCTTGGGGGGTAGGGAGTAGGAAAGGACCTCGGTGAGAGATCCAGCCTTGCCCACTTCCTCGGGGGAGAGGCCCAGGTCGGCTATGGAATAATCCTGGATGGGTTTCCTCTTGGCCTTCATGATATTGGGTAGGGAGGGATAACGAGGTTCGTTGAGCCCTTTGCGGCAGGTGACCACGCAGGGGAGGCTCATCTCGTGGATTTCTTCCCCTCCTTCCACCAGCCTGTTGGCTACAGCCTTACCCGCGTCGGGGTCTACCTCTAGTTTGATGATGGAGCCAGTCTGGGGAAGGCCCAGCATCTCGGCCACCTGGCCGGGCACATGCCAGGTGTCGCCGTCGATGGCCTGCTGGCCAAAGAGGAGCATCCCGTAATCCACTCCGTCCTTCTCCAGAGCCTTCACCAGGACCTTGGCGGTGACGTAGGTATCGGAACCGTCCAGGGCGTCGTCCTTAACAAGGATGCCCCTGTCGGCACCAATGGCCAGGGCACTGCGTAGAGCTTCTCTAGCTCTCTCGGGTCCCATGGAGATGGCAATTACCTCGTCTACTTTGCCGGCTTCTTTCATGCGCACGGCTTCTTCCACGGCGTACTCGTCGTAGGGGTTGAGGATGTACTTGATCTCGCTCTTGTCCAGCCGGTTGTCCTTGAGCTTTACCCGGGTCTCCGTGTCGGGGACGGATTTGCAGAATACCACTACTTTCATGGCATTACCTCCTCGCTAAAAATGAATGAGTGTTCACTCACTGATCCTACTTCCTCTAATATCACCTTGTGAATTTGTCAACATGCCCTTCCCAAAAATTTCGGGAGGGAAGATAATTTTTCTTCCCTCCCGTATTCCTCCTTATCCCTTCAGTAGGTTCCTGGCGATGGTGAGGCGTTGTGCCTCTGAGGTGCCTTCGTAGATCTCGGTGATCTTGGCATCCCTGTAGTGGCGCTCTACGGGGTACTCTTCGGTGAAACCGTAACCGCCGTGAACCTGGATGGCTTCCCTGGTCACTTTCATGGCTATATCGGAGGCGAAGAGCTTTGCCATGGCTGAGAGCTGGTAATAGGGCTTGCCCTCTTGTTTCAGCCAGGCGGCCTTGAGGTAGAGGAGTCGGGCAGCTTCGATCATGGTGGCCATGTCTGCCAGTTTGAACTGAATGGCCTGGAAGTTGGCTATGGGCTGGCCAAACTGAACTCTGGTCTTGGCGAACTCTACAGCCTCTTCGTATGCGGCCTGAGCGATGCCTACAGCCTGGGCAGCCACGCCAATTCTGCCTCCGTCGTAGCACTCCATGGCGATGTAGAAGCCTTGCCCCTCTTGGCCTAGTAGGTTCTCAGCGGGCACTTTGCAGTTCTCGAAGATGAGCTCTGCTGTGGAGGAAGCCCTGATGCCCAGCTTGTGTTCCAACTTGCCAATGGAGAAGCCGGGGGTGTCCTTCTCAACTATGAAAGCGCTCATACCTTTGTGGCGTTTCTCCTTGTCGGTCATGGCGAAGATCAGGTAAATGCTGGACTCTTTTCCGTTGGTGATGAAGTGTTTGGTGCCGTTTAGGACATAGTAGTCTCCTTCTCTCTTGGCTGTAGTGGAGATGGAGACCACGTCGGTGCCAGCGCCGGGCTCAGTCATGGCGTGGGCGGCGATCTTTTCGCCCTTGGCCAGGGGCACCAGGAACTTCTGTTTCTGCTCTTCCGTTCCGTGGTGGAGAATGGGGTCAACCACTAGGGAAGTATGGGCCGACACCAGGATACCCGTGGAGGCGCAACCCCGGCTCAGTTCCTCTATTACCGTGGCGTAAGAGACCACGTCCATGCCCGCTCCGCCGTACTCTTCGGGCACATAAACGCCGAAAAGGCCTAGTTCTGCCAACTGCTGGTAGATTTCGGGGAAGATCTCGCCTTTTTTGTCCATTTCAGCAGCTTTGGGTTTTAACTCCTCTTCTGCGAAACGGCGGACCATATCCCGCACCATTCTCTGTTCTTCAGTGAACTCGAACTTCATCTTTTAACCCCCTTTTGTAGGCGTCCTAAGGGCCAGGGTTCTGGGAGAGGAATCCTGGCCTTTATTGGTTTTATTTGGTGTAGTCGTAGAAGCCTTTGCCTGCTTTTCTTCCCAGGTATCCGGCGTCCACCATCTTTACCAGCAAGGGGCAGGGTCTGTATTTGGGATCGCCGAAGCTGTCGTACATGACCTGGAGAATGTAGAGGGTGGTGTCCAGGCCAATAAGGTCGGCCAGGGCTAGGGGACCCATGGGGTGGTTGGCTCCTAGTTTCATGATGGTATCAATGGCCTCGGGGGAGCCTACCCCTTCGTAAAGGGCGAAGATGGCTTCGTTGATCATGGGCATAAGAACCCTATTGGAGACAAAACCAGGCGAGTCTTTGATGACCACGGGCACCTTGCCCAGTTTCTCGGACAGGGCCACTACCAGTTCCGAGGTTTCTCTGCTGGTCTGAAGCCCTTCAATGACCTCGATGAGCTTCATTACAGGCACGGGATTCATGAAGTGCATGCCTATAACTTTGTCGGGGCGGTTTGTGAAGGTGGCGATCTTGGTGATGGAGATGGAGGAGGTATTGCTGGCTAGGATCACCTCGGGACGGCAAAGGCTGTCTAGGGTCTTGAAAACTTCCTCTTTGATCTCTACGTTCTCGGTGACAGCCTCGATGGCGAAGTCCACGTCGGCCAGGTCGTCCAGTTTCTCCGTAAGTTGGATGCGCCCAAGGATCTCTTCTTTCCCTTCAGGAGTGAGCTTTTCCTTCTTCACTAGGCGATCTAGGTTTTTGCTAATGGTATTGAGACCTTTTTGGGCTAGCTCCATGGTCACGTCTCTCATGACCACCTGGTAGCCAGCCATGGCGCACACCTGGGCAATGCCATTGCCCATGGTGCCAGCACCCACCACACCGATTTTCTTGATATCCTCAAGCTTCATGATCCACCTCCTTTGACTCAGTCCACCAGCTCTATGATCATGCTCACAGCACCGCCACCGCCCAGACAGATGGTGGCCAGTCCTCTCTTGAGCCCCCGGAGTTTGAGGGCATAGATGAGGGTCACCAGGATGCGGCATCCGCTTGCTCCGATGGGGTGTCCCAGGGCTACGGCCCCGCCGTGAACGTTGAACTTTTCGTGGGGGATGCCCAGGGCTTTTTTGACGGCACAGGAGGCAGAGGCAAAGGCCTCGTTGTGCTCCACTAAGTCTATGTCTTCAATGGTGAAGCCGGTTTTTTCGAGGAGGGCCTTCACGCAGGGTATGGGGGCTTCCATGACCCATTTAGGCTCTAC
>QMPS01000058.1 GCA_003648675.1 Aquificota bacterium | reverse complement strand
CCTGGAAGATGGCTCCAGCCTTGGCGGCAGGGTGCACCGTGGTACTGAAGCCTGCCGAGCAGACTCCCATCACGGCTCTGGAGCTGGCCAAAATCTGTCAAGAAGCCGAGGTACCTCCTGGTGTGGTCAATATTTGTCCCGGCTTCGGTGAACCTGCCGGTGCGGCTCTAGCTTCCCACCCCGACGTGGACAAGGTGGCTTTCACGGGCTCCACCGCTGTTGGTAAGCTCATCATGGAGATGGGGGCCAAGAACGTGAAGCGAGTCTCCCTAGAGTTGGGGGGCAAGTCTCCCAACATTGTCCTGGATGATGCCGACTTGGAGGAGGCAGTGCCAGGCGCCCTCTTCGCTATCTTCCTGAACTCGGGCCAGGTGTGTGCCGCCGGGAGTCGTCTCTTCGTTCATGAAAAGATCTATGACACCTTCATGGAGCGTTTCTTAGAAGGGGCCAAAAACATCAAGCTGGGCGACCCCTTGGACAAAGAGACCCAGCTGGGTCCCCTGGTATCCGCCGAACAGCTGGAGAAGGTGGAGACTTATGTCCAGATCGGACAGGAGGAAGGTGCAAAACTGGTCCTGGGAGGCAAGAGACCAGACAATCCTGCTTTGGCTAAGGGCTTCTACTTCGAACCCACCGTCTTTGTGGACGTGGACTACCGGATGCGCATAGCTCAGGAAGAGATCTTTGGCCCCGTGGTGGTGGTCATCAGGTTCTCCGATGACAGGGAGCTCATCAAGATGGCCAACTCTACCATCTACGGCTTGGCGGCGGGCATCTGGACCACCAATGTGAAGAGGGCCGTAAACCTGGCTAAGGCCATCAAGGCTGGGAACATTTGGGTCAACACCTATAACATGATTCCCAACCAGGCTCCATTCGGTGGATTCAAACAGAGTGGCGTGGGCAGAGAGATGTCCCGCCATGTCATGGACCTGTATACTGAGGTGAAGAATGTCATGGTCTATCTGGGCAAGGGAGGCGTTAGATGGTTCGGTTGACGGACGGCCCCTCACCATTTAGCTTTCTGTTGGCATGAAAGACAGGCCCTGGCTTGTGCCAGGGCCTTTTAACGGAGGTGGAATCGGGTGGAAGGATTCAGGGTCCTTCACACCAACATGCATAAAGGGGGTTGGGGCGGTCAGCCCAACCGCATTCTCACCGTGGCCCGGGGTCTTCAGAAGCGGGGTCACTTTGTTATCATAGCTGCTCCCAAGGGGGCCACCCTCATCAAGAGGGCCCAGGAGGAGGGGATACCCGTCTTTGACGACCTACGCCTGCCCAAGAAGTTCAACCCCGTCACTTACGTGAAGGAGGTAGCCCGCCTTAGGCGCCTCATCAGGGAACACAAAATAAATGTGGTCCACACCCACGGCTCCCAGGACACCTGGGCTGCTGCAGTGGCCGCCTGGCTGGTGAGACCCAGGCCCCTGGTGGTGAGGACCAGGCACAACATCTTTCCTGTGAGGAACCATCTGTTCAACCGCTTCCTATATCGGCAGCTAATAGACGGGGTGATGGTGGTCTCTGAGGCTGTCACCGAGGTCTTCCGACAGACAGGAGTCCTGGGTGATAAAGTGGAGGAGGTAGTAACCGTCCACAGTGTGGTGGACGCCCGGGAGCGCTTCAATCCCGAAAAGGTAAGTGACGAAGGCCTAAGGGAGGAGTTGAGCATCCCTCTTCAGGCCCCTGTAGTGGTAAAGGTAGCCCGCCTGGCTAGGGAAAAAGGCCACGTCTACTTTCTGGAGGCGGCTAAAGGGGTGCTGGAAAGTGTGCCTGATGCCTATTTTCTGGTCTTGGGAGAGGGACCCCTTAGAAGGTTTTTGGAGGGTTACGCCAAAAAGCTGGGGATCAGGGGACGGGTGAAGTTCCTGGGATTGAGGCGGGATGTGCCCCGGGTGCTTAGAACCTCCCAGGTTTTCCTATTTACCCCCATAGCAGGGGAGTCCCTGGGCACGGCAGCCCTGGAGGCCCTGGCCATGGAAGTACCCGTGGTAGCTTTCAACGTGGGGGGCATCAAAGCCTCGGTGCGCCATGGAGAAACAGGCTTCCTGGTGGAATCCGAAGACGTAGAAGGCCTCGTCCGCCACACCGTGGAGCTTCTAAAAAACGAAGATCTCCGCTGCCGCATGGGCCACACTGGCCGCCAGTGGATGTTAGAGGCTTTCAGTGAGGATAGTTTGGTGGAAGGGAACCTAGGGTTTTATCGAGGGCTGCTGGAGAGGAAGTGAAAGAGCAGAATTCACTGCTACCCCTGAAATGCTGAAAGAGTTGAATTTTTGCGTTTTGCTCTCCCCTTGCCCTTTACTCTACTGAATCCATCTCTCAAGAGTGGGAAACCGACACTTTGCCCTACCACATAGCTTCCATATGATCACACCGTCAGGTCTTCCTGTTGCAATGTATCTACCACTTTCGCTCCAGGAACTCGCCTTTGAAAATTCATCTCCCCTCATAAGGTATATTCCGGATATCCTGTCCCTGAGCCACGAAGAACTACTGGGCATCCTTTTACCAAGAATATCCACCTCTCCCTTCCATACTTCCAGAACATAGTCTGCATCGTTCACTTCTAGGGAGCATCTATCATTTCTGACCGTGACCACTATGGAAAAACTCTCATCCAACGGTTGTATTTCTTCAGAGCCCATAAGTTTTCTCTTCTCCACGTCCCATATATCCACTCTCTGGTCTGTGTCTCCAAGGGAGACAAGGTATCTTTCATCAAAAGAAAACGAGATGGAATCTATGTCACTTATGTTCCCCCTTAACTTAAAAAGCCGGCGTGCCCTGAATGCCCTGTATTTCCATATAGTAATCTCACTCTTTTTTGCGGTGGCTATATACCTTCCCTTTGTGCTAATAGCTACCGCTTCTACTCCTTTTTCTTTTATGTAGGAGGACACTTTTGCCGAAGAAGGCGGAAATATCGAAACCGCACCTACCTTGACATCGGCTCCATAGCTATTGAGTGGGCCTCCCGCACTCTCCGCCTTTGCTCCGTGTCCAATAGTTGGTCGAATATCCCTGCTATGAAAGAGCAGATAATAGACACCTGATAGGACGATTAAAACCAAGAGAATGAGCTTTAGATAATTACCTGATCTTTGGCTTTTCCCCCCTTTAGTATTCATATGCTACTTGTAATGTGTTAGTGATTTTTTGGTCTTTCTGCGCTTTCTTAAGTTATTGACATCTTTTCTGAATGCAATAATCGAAGACATCACCTGCATCATTTGTCAAGAGGAGGATAGGAAGGAGGGCGCTAGAGAGTCTGGCTTATTACTATATGAGGTAGTGCAGTCCGTGAATACAGAAGCTGTTCACCAGAAACGCTTATTGGATCCTTTCCTTCAAGTGGACGGCTGGGTGTTGACTAAAGAGCCAGAAATGGGACAACGCAAAGAGGATTTCATTGCCAGGTTCCCTCCTCCTTGACCCTCACCTTCCTTCTAAGGCATCCTCTCTTCGTTTATTTGGAGGGTGTCCATTGAGAAGGACGGTGCTCTACATCCAGGGAGTGGCCCGATACGGGGGGGCGCCTGAAAGCCTCTACCGCCTGACCAGCCGACTAAAGACCTACAAGCCCCTGGTGGCCACTTCTCGGGAAGGGGAACTGACTAGGAGGCTGGCCCAGGTAGGGGTGGACTTCTTTACGGTGAGGATGGATATGTGGAGAAAGGTAAGGACCTGGCCCCGGCTGCCCCTCACCCTTTATCGCCTCTTCAGAAAGTCACACAAAGAAAAGGTGGTCCTCATCCACTGCAACACCCTGTGGGACACCCCTTACGGCGTAGCTCTGGGAAGGCTCCTCAAAGTGCCTGTAGTAACCCATATCCGCAACACCTTCGAGCAAGAGAAGATCAAAAAGTACTGGCTGGATAGGGTAAACCTCATCATTACTGTGAGTGAGGCCGTGGCCTGGCCTTTGAAAGGGGTAGGTCTCTCACATAGGGTGATTTACAACGGAGTGGATTTGGAGGTCTTCGACAGGAAGAGAGTATCAGGCCAGCAGATCCGACGGGAGCTTGGGCTAGAAGAGGCCCTGGTGATCCTCCTGCCAGGCAGGGTAGACACCACCAAAGGCCAAAGGGAGGCTATCCTGGCCATGGAAAGGGTAGTAAAGAAGGTTCCTCGAGCGGTGCTGGTTATTGTAGGGGAAACGTCACGCCAGGAGGCAGGGCTCATGGAAGACCTGAAGAACCTAGCCAGGAAGGCAGGAGTGGAGGAGAGGGTGATATTCACAGGAGCCAGGGAAGACATGCCCTCCTTGATGGCGTCTTCCGACTTGGTGATCATGCCCTCTCTAGAATCCGCCAAGGAGGGTTTTGGCAGGGTACTCATAGAGGGTATGGCCATGGGCAAAGCCACAGTGGCTACCAGAACTGGGGGCATCCCCGAAGTGGTAGAGGATGGGGTAACGGGCCTGCTGGTACCCCCTGGGGACGTAGAGACTCTGGCAGGGGCTGTTGTCGAGCTTCTGAGGGATGAAAGGAGACGCAGTGAGATGGGAGAAGCGGGATATGGGAGAGTCCGGCAACTCTTCGATCTGAATATAACGGTGAGAGAGGTGGAAAAGGTATATGGAGAGCTCATCTAGCCTTCGCGTTCTTCACTTGGTGGCTATTAGAGGGAAAGGAGGCACAGGGGCCAGCACCCTATCTCTAGTAGAGGGACTGGCCGACAGGGGCCACAGAGTGGCCGTAGTATGCTTCAAGAGGGGACTCCTTTACCAATCTCTGAAGGACGAAGGGAAAGTGGAGCTCATAACGGGTATCAAGATGGCTTCGGGGCTTCGCATTCATGAGTGGGTGAAAGACCTGCGGAGGCTTCGCCCCTTTGTGAAGGAGTTTAAGCCCCACATCATCCACACCCATTCCTCCCCCGACTACTGGCTGGGGTTTCTTCTGTCACTCATGACTGGGGCCGCCCTGGTGAGGAGCCGCCACGTGCCAGTACCTCTCAAACCTCACGCCTTCAATCGGCTTCTCTTCCGAAAAACGGCGGCGGTGTTGGCTGTCTCACATGCGGTGGGGGATAAGTACTTTTCGGGGGTGAACTGGAAACCCGAGAGAGTAAGAGTGATCTACGACGGTGTGGATGTGGAACGCTTTCACCCTGGAGTTGATGGTGGGGCAGTGCGTCGAAAGATAGGCCTTGACAGAGGACACATCCTGGTGGGCAGCTTGGCCCGTTATTCCCGGGTAAAGGGCCTTCCCTACTTCTTGAAGGCCTTGGGGCGATTGATGGAGAGGGACTCTCGGATACATGGGCTCGTGGCAGGACGGGTGAAAAGTAAGTCCCTTTACAGGAACCTGAAGGAATGGTTGATGGAGAAGGAAATGGAAGAGAGAGTGACCCTCTGGGGGCACCAGACCCGGATACAGGAGGTACTGGCAGCCCTGGATGTGGTGGTCCTGGCCTCTCTGGGATCTGAAGGCTCCAGCCGGGTGGCCCTAGAAGCGGGGGCTTCTGGTAAGCCTCTGATAGCCACCACGGTGGGAGCCCTACCCGAAGTGGTGGTTCATGGCAAGACGGGCCTCCTGGTGCCTCCGGGGGAGGTAGAAGAACTGGAGACGGCCTTACAAAGGACCCTCCTCCCCTTAATGGGGAAAAAATTTGGCTTAAACTTCTACTTCAGAATTCGCCGGACCTTTGCCAGAGAGGTTACAGTTGAGTCGGTTGAAAGGATCTACAGATCTATAGTGCAGCACTGACAGGGAGGGACCGAGTTGGGCAGGTTAGGGCTCTCCAAGGTTCAATTTCTCCCAATGTGTGCACTTCTTGCCCTATCCGTCTATCTATACAGCTTCTATCTGTCTCTAATACCAAAT
>QMPS01000057.1 GCA_003648675.1 Aquificota bacterium | reverse complement strand
CTCTTCAGGTGCATCAAGTTTCGAACTATGTACAGGGACAGCGACTCTAAATTGAAAGACTACCTGGAACAAAACCCCGAAGCCAGAGAGGAATGGGAAGAGTTCAAGAAACTCAAAGGCTTCGATCCCAGAGTCACCCGGGTGGGCAGGTTACTCAGGAAGACTAGCTTGGACGAGCTACCCCAGCTCATAAATGTCATCAAAGGAGAGATGAGTCTGGTGGGGCCTCGTCCTTATCTACCCCGGGAAAAGGAGGACATGGGAGAGTACTTTTCCACCATTCTGGTGGCCAAGCCGGGCATCACGGGCCTATGGCAGGTGAGTGGAAGAAACGAGCTTCCCTTCAAAGAAAGGCTTATACTGGACGCATGGTACGTCCAAAACTGGTCCCTATGGCTGGACATTGTGATTCTCTTCAAGACAGTGAAAGTGTTGCTGAAAGGGGAAGGAGCGTATTGATCTCCCGGACCTCCAGTTCTAAGCTTTTTAGTGTTTTGATGCTGTTTTAATGCTCGACCTTAACTTTTACTTCTCATAGGCCCCCCAGGAGTTCGATAGCTGAAGATTGGCTCGGTGACCCGAAAAAATATAAAAAATGCCCGGCCCCTGGCGGGACCGGGCCAATGCAACGACCGGGAGAGAAGGTTATGAAGAGGATGGGCAGTGGGTGGTGCTCTGTGTGTAGGGTGCTTCCCACTCCTGGAGCTCTTCTTCCCTGTAGTCCAGGAAGGGAATGGATTCTTCCAAATCCCTGCCAGGTTCGTAGTCGAATATGGCCCTAGTCCTGTCTCCTACCATGGCGAAGAGACGGGATACGGGTACTCCATTGGGGCAGGCGTCTTCACAGACCCCGCAGGAGACGCAGGACAGGCTCATGTGGTTCATCCTTCCCATATGAAAGAGGAGGGTGTCCGGTAGAAGCCTGAGGGCCCCCTTCTTTCGGGCCCTGCCCAGGTAATTATCCGGACTCACCTTGAGGGCATCAGAATCGAAGAAACACTCCCTGCAGAAGCAGATAGGACACACCCTCATGCAGTTGTGGCAATTTGTGCAGTCGTGCAAGGTGGACAGAAGGGCATCAGGTCCGGAGATCTGGCTGCCAAACTCCTCGGTAAAGTAGGTCCTTCTCTTTTGCCGACGGGCCTCCTTCATCTCTTTCAAGGCCTCTTCCCGCTCCTTTAGGTCCCCTCCTCCCTGATAGCCCAGGGTCTTCAAGGCCTCTTCCCCCTCAGGAGAGTTGGCAACAAGGTAATACTCGTCCTCAGACGCCCCGACGAACCCCACCTCGATGTCCGCCAACTCACCGGTGAAATGGTAGCAGACCTGACACAGGGGTCTAGCCTCAGGTAACTCCTGGGCCCCCAGACTTTTCTGGAAAAGCTCCTCCAACCTTCCCCTGTCCCCCTCTATATAGTCTTTCAAAGGGTAGGCCCCTGACAGTCAAAGCTGATAGTGAGAAGCCCTTCGGGCTTCACCTGATTGAGCTTTATGAGCTCCCTCATGGCCCTGAGTTCGCATGGTCTGAGGACCACAGCCGTGGGTTTATCCACGGGGCCCTTCCGGGTGAGCTTGGAGACCACCCGGGCCCCCTGGACCGTCATAACGGGAGGTATGGGCCAGGCATCATCCACCAGAGCAGCCTCCCGGGTGAGAACGTGGGCGAAGGACTCCCCTGAAGGAATCCTCATAGGCACCAGCAGGGCCTTCACCACATCCTTTTCCAGCAGGCCTTTGAGGAGGTCTTTCAGCCCCTGGACCCTGTTTCTCTTCTCTTTGACCACCAGCATGGCACCCTCCCTCACGTGTCCCAACGACCTACCAGGGGATTGGGTCCCTTCTCCCTGATGTGGGCATCAAACTCCCAGGCCGTGTCCACTAGCTTTTTGCCCTCGCCATGGGCCACCCACCGCAGCCAGAGGCGCTCACCGCCTAGCCCCAGGGTGTTAAGGACCTCTTTCATAACAGCCAAACGCCGCCTAGCCCGGAAATTGCCCAAGTTGTAATGGCAGTCGCCGGGATGGCACCCGCTCACCACCATGCCATCGGCACCCTCTATAAGGGCCCTGAGGACGTAGCTGGCATCCAGAGCGCCGGTGCATGTGACCCTGAAAGGAAGTACGTTCTCTGGATATTTAAGCCAGTATGCTGCCGCCGTCTCAGAGCCTCCCGTGCCGCACCAGGCGCACAGGGCGTATATGATCTTCGGGGTGAAACCCTTATCCTCCATAACTCTCCTCCTACATCAACAGGGCGTCTATGCTGGGGATCATCTGCTCGCCCCTGGCATCCCTTAAGTACGCGGCTTCACTAGGGCAGGCTACTAGGCAAGCCCCGCAGGAGTCGCACAGGAAAGGCCTCACCTTCACTACGCCCTTCGCCTCGTCTATCTCCCGGGCGTAGTAAGGACAGACCTCTACGCATAGACCACAGGCCACACACTTGGACTCCCTCACCGCCGAGACAAACATGGCGTTGGGAGGCGGAAGCTGTTTCTTCCCCAGCACGGTTAGGGACCGCCCCGCAGCGTCCTTAGCCGTGAGCAAGGCCTCGGTGAGGGACCTGGGCGAATGGGCTAACCCCACAGGGAAGATAGCGTTGCTGGATAGCTCCCAGGGCTTCATGAGCCTCTTTATGGCTTCTTCATAGGGACACATGCTGGTCTCTGTATCGAAGAATCCCTCGGGGTCCAGCTTATAACCCAGCCACTGGGCCAGACGCCGGCTGGTCTCCACATCGGGCACAATACCCACGGAAAGAATCACCAGGCCCGCCTCCAGTTCTTGGTCTCTCTCCCTGTCTATGTCATGGACCTTCACCTTCAGCCCCTTCTCCTCCGCTGTAACCTGGGGATAGGCGTCACCCGAGAAACGGATGAACCTTACCCCCTTCTCCAGGGCCATACGGTGGTAGTCCTCTTTAAATCCATAGGTGTTAAGATCCCGATAGAGGATGGTCACCTCCACACCCTTGTCCGCCAGGGCCAGAGCGTTCTTCAATGCCTGAGAGCAACAGACCCTGCTGCAGTAGGGATGGGCCTTATTCCTGGATCCCACACACTGAATCATAACCACGGGTCCTTCCAGCACATCCCCCTGATAAAGCCTTTCTTCCAGCTCCCTCTGGGTGAGGACCCTCTCATCCTGGCCATAAAGGAAGGCCCCCTGGGGATCGAAAGGTTTAGCCCCCACAGCGGGAACGACGATGCCTGCTTCCACCAGGTGGCTTTCCTCCCCTACCCGGACCTGGGCATAGTAATGGCCGGCGTAGCCCCACAGATCCTTGATTTCGGCCCCGGTGAGAACCTTGATATTGGCATGACCTTCCACCTTTTTCATCAGCTCCGCCGTGTAAGCCGAAAGGTCATGGCCCTCCAGGTCCACTCTAAGATCCAGGGCTAGGCCGCCCAGTTTATCCTCCCTCTCCACTAGAGTCACAGGAAAGCCTCTGTCGGCCACGGCCAGGGCAACCTCCATACCCGCAGGCCCTCCGCCAATGACAAGCACTGAGCTTTGGAAAGTATCCATTGGGGGAGGTGCCGCCTGGGCCTTCCTCACCTTCTCCACTCCGGAAGCGATGAGGGCTAGGGCCTTCTCTTCCATGGCTTCCCTGTCCTCGTGAACCCGGATGACATCTTCCCTTAGACGGAGAAACTCGGCCAGGAGGGGATTAAGACCAGCCATCATCACCGTACGCCTGAACTTGAGGAGCTTCTGCAGGGGGGTGCACACCGCCAGAACCACCCGATTCACCCCCGAAGCCTTTATGGCCTGAGCCGTCTCCTGGATGGAAGGCGGGGTACAGCAGCCCTTGATAATCTCCACATGGGCCACTCCCGGTAATTCCCGAGCCTTCTGGGCCAGGGATTCCAGGTCCATGAAGTTGTTGAACTCCCCGAAACAGGAGCAGATGAAGACCCCAATTTTAGGAGGCTCCCCTGCCACGTCCCTGAGCTGGGGAGGAGGCGCCGGTGCAAAGTTCTTGTCCCCCAGGTACTCCAAGACCTCTACGGCTGCTCCGTAACCCTCCCACACCGTTTCGGGGTTACCCTTGGGCCCCGTGAACTCACCCACGGCGAAGATACCTTCCTTAGTGGTCTTGCCACAGGTGAAGGGCAGCACTTTGCAGAATCCGTGTTCATCTGCCTCCACCCCCGCGAGCTGGGAAAGTCTCTTCATCAGGCCGGGTGGCTTTTGACCCGTAATAAGGATGAGGAGCTCCGTCTCCAGCTCCCGTTGGGCATCTCCCATGGTGTATTTTATCTTAACGTTGTCACCGTCGGTCCCCTCCACCTCCAGATCCTGGGCCCGGACAATCTCCACCCCTGCTTCCAAGGCCCTCTCGTACCAGCGGTGGTGGCCCTTGCCAAAACCCCTGAACTCCCGGAAAAAGATGGTGACCTGGGCCTCAGGCATGAGCTCCTTGGTGCGATAGGCCCTGTAGATGGCGGAGATGGTGGCGTTGTAACTCTCGTACTCCACCCCTTGGTTGTACTGGGGAGTCACCACCACGGCCACCCGCTGGGGCAGCTTGCCATCAGAGGGACGCTCCAGGGAGTTTTTCACAAAGTTGGTGAGGAGGGAGCGCCGGGCCAAATCGGAGGACTTCACCACGTTGGCCAAGGCACCGTAGCCGAACTTGGCCAGGTCTTCTTGAGTGGGCTCATCAAACTCGGGAGCCAAGACTATGGCTCCCACCTCCATCTCTAAAGTCTCCTCGGGGCGCTCCAGTTTCAGGCACCCCGTGGGACACACCTTTTCACATTCACCGCATTTGGTGCAGTGCTCCTCATCTATGAGGAAGATGTTCTCCCAAGCAATCTCAGGGTAGACGTAGATGGCCTTGCGTTTCGTACCATTTTCCTCCACCTCAACGGGACAGACCCGGACACAGGCCTCACACTCGGTGCAGGCAAAGTTGTTCACGTAGTGGTCCCGCTTCTTTATTTTCACTCTGAAATTACCTGGTTCCCCCGATACCTCCAGAAGGTCAGCGTTGTAGAGGACCTGCATGGCCCCCAGGCCGATGAAGAGCCTCTGGGGCATGTGGCCACAAGCCCAGCAGAAGTCTAGGGGAAGCTGGGCCAAGACCTGGTTCCTGTACTGGTCCACATAGGCCCCCCGATTGAGCATGACGGTTTTGTAGCCCATCTTGGCCAGGGCGTAGGCCACCCTATATCCCGCAAGATTGGTGCCGTAGATAAGCACAGTACTCTCTTTGCTCATGGCCTACCTCCCCTCACAAAAAGAGCTCCGATTTGGCGGGGTTTGGTCCCAGCTTTCGGATCTCTTCGGTAAACTCCTTGGCTACCTGGGCAAACTTGGGTCCTTCTGACGCAGCAATCCAGGAGAGTTTCACCCTCTCGGGCTCCAGACCCAGGCTCTCCAAGAGCTTCTTGGTCAAGACAATCTTCCTTCTGGCATAGTAGTTACCTTTCTGGTAGTGGCAGTCTCCCGGATGACACCCCGCCACCAGCACCCCATCAGCCCCGTCCAGCAGGGCTTTGATGATGAAGACAGGGTCCACTCGGCTGGAGCACATGACCCTGATCACCCTCAAATTGGGGGGATACTTCATCCTGCTCACCCCTGCCAGATCGGCAGCGGTGTAACTGCACCAGTAACAGAGGAACCCCACTATTTTGGGTTCAAAAGCCTCGCTCATAGCAGTACCCCCTCCAGCTCGGAGAAGATCTCCTGATTATTGAAGTGCTTCACCGTCACCGCTTTGTTGGGGCAGGTGGCGGCACAAAGACCGCAGCCCTTACACACGGCCTCGTTCACCACACAGACTCCCCGGGCGGGATCGTAATCAATGGCCGAATACATGCAGATCTTCTTGCACTGCTGGCATCCCACACAGACCTCGGGGTTTATGTAAGAG
>QMPS01000056.1 GCA_003648675.1 Aquificota bacterium | reverse complement strand
CCTCAAAGGAGCACCTCTCCCTTATCTCCAACGGTGCTGCCCTGTGGTTTGTTCCGAAGAGGACGATCTCCTTCATCGTTCCTCCCACCCATCAGAAGGTGTAAGAGTGGAGGCCTCCGAGGAGGAAGTTCACCCCGAGGAAGGTGAAGATCACCGCCCCGAACCCCAGGATGGCCATTATCGCTGCCTTCCTGCCCCTCCACCC
Source organism: Aquificota bacterium (assembly GCA_003648675.1). Taxonomy (GTDB): domain Bacteria; phylum Thermosulfidibacterota; class Thermosulfidibacteria; order Thermosulfidibacterales; family B14-G1; genus B14-G1. Next base: position 5,711 of record QMPS01000056.1, on the reverse strand, counting down.
GATGGTCAGGCGCTGATGCAACAGGGCAGCGTAGATCAACCAGGTTATGAAGGACCAGGTCTCCTTCGGGTCCCAGCTCCAGTAGCTCCCCCAGGCGTAACGGGCCCAGATGGCACCGGTGATTATCCCTACGCTCAGCAGGGGAAATCCTATGGTGAGGCAGTGGTAATTTATCTCATCGAGGACCTCCAGGGAGGGGAGCCTTCTGCTCAGGGGGCCGAACCGCTTGTTTTTCAGCATGTGTTCCTGAATCAGGTACATCACACCGGCACAGAAGGCGAGGGCAAAGGCGCCATCTCCTGAGAAGGCGAGGATGACGTGGATCGGAAGCCAGAGGCTCTGAAGGACCGGGGGGAGGGGGACGATCTCCTTCGGGGTAAGGCAGGCTCCAAGGAGCATCAGGAGGGCGAGAATCCCCACAAAGGCCCCGAGGACGTCTACCTTTTGCCTTTTGCGCAAGAGCAAGAATACCCCCATCAGTCCCCAGGCGAAAAAGGAAAAGGATTCATGGAGGCTCGCACAGGGAGCTTGCCTCCCTTCCCACCACCTGATGAGGAAGGTGACCGAATGCGTCAGGAAACCGAGGGAGAACACCTTAGCCCCCCAAGGGAGGAGCCGCCCGAAGGGAAATGAGAAGGAGAGGAGGAAGAGGAGGCTTCCCCCCGTATAAAGTATTAGAGTGATGCGGAAAAAAATAAGGTTCATCCTTTTCATTTCATCACATAGATCAGGGGGTGTCAACTAAACCTCAGGAGGAGGACCGTCTAAAGGATCCCTCTCTGGACCATGGAAATAATTAAAGTGGATCAGATAGCGCTGGGAGATAAATATCGAAAACTGTACCCTTTCCCGGCTTACTACTCACTTCTATCCAGCCTCTGTGCTCTTTGACTATGCTATAAACTATTGAAAGTCCCAGGCCAGTCCCACTATCTTTGGTGCTGAAGAACGGCTCGAATATCTTATCAAGGAGCCGTGGATCGATGCCCACCCCTGTGTCACGAACTGAGAGATGGATGAAATTTCTTGCACTTAGCTCTTCACACTGCTCACCTTTTGTCTGTTGCAAGCTAATGTTCCTAGCTGTTATGAAGATTTCGCCTCCATCAGGCATCGCATCACGAGCGTTGAGTAGCAAATTTAATAGCATTTGTTCGATAGATGCCCAATCGCCTTCAACGGGTAAGAGGTCTTTACTAACATTGGTATTTAATATTATGTCTTTGCCCAACAAATTGTTCATTGACGCCGCTACTTCATCTATCACTCGCTTAAGATCAAACGGACGTCTTTTCATAGATGACTGAGGCCCTTGGCGTCCGAAGAGAAGCAGCTTTCGGCTGAGCTCTGTAGCTGAGATACAAGTCTTGAAAGCAGTTTCTAAGTACTTCCGCACAACAGCATTTTCATCAAGCTTAAGCATGGCTACCTCTATGTTGCTCATGATGGTGGTCATAAAATTGGCATAATCGTGAGCAACTGCAGCAGCCATCTCTCCCAATACTTCTGTCTTTTGACTTTTACGCAAGTGTTCCTTTAATGTTTCACGATCAGAAATATTCAGCACCACGCCGGCAATAGCGGTTTTGTCTCCAAGTGGTGTTCTCCTGCCAAAAGCCTCACAATAAACAATTGATCCATCTTTTCGTAGACCGCGAAATGTGCAATGTGCATAGTCCGAAATACCCATCAAAGGACGTTGGAGTTGAGCAGCTACCATAGACCGGTCATCGGGGTGTACGCCTTCCAAGGGATCGGCTTTCCCGATCAACTCCTCTGGTTGGTAGCCGAACATCCGTGCTAAGGCTTTATTTACATACAAAATACCGTCTTCACTGAGGATGTAGGATCCCACCAATGGCTGCTCGACGATGGCCTTATACTGGGCCTGGATTTCGTGGAGCAACCTCTGTATCCGCTGGCGTTCCTCAATTTCCTTACGCCTTAACAAGGCTTTTTCTAATTGGCGGGCAAAAACAGTGTAAAGCCGTCGCTCTCTTTCCTCTAAGGGGCTACCTTTCTCGATGAAAAGTAAACCAAGTTCCCCCTTTTTACCCAAGGGAAAGCGGAATTGCCTCGGCCCGTGTTCGTCCATGTGTCTGTGCAACTCGTCGGCGGTCCTAAACCCCCATGACGTTACGAGCTGCCTATTTCCTTCCGGACCAATGAATACAGCATAATAAGGCAAGCCGAAGAACCTGACCGCACGTCTAAAGGCTTCCTTTATAAGATCGTTTAGCGCAACCTTCGGATCATCGAAATTTATGGAAGAAATATCGTAAAGAATGGAGAGTTCAGCGGACTCCAGATTGGTCACATCAGGCCACCAGCATTCATCGGCCGCTTTTGCGTCACAGCCCGCAGCTACCACAGCTACAGTTTTGTTATGAAAGAGAGGGACCTCTCCGTAACTTCCTATTTCGCCAAAGGTGAGAACTCCTAACGTGGGAACTTCTGCTCCGGCAGCCCACTTAATGGCGCGCAATTCTTCTTTAAAGGTCTCAGCCATGAGGAGATATCGAGAAATGCAGTCAAAGACAAGGAGAAATTGGGGTTTGATTCCATAAAGGGCTTTTGCTGCGACACGTCCTGCTGTCTCGATCAATTCTGCAGGGTCAGAACTCATAACGTACCCTACAGCATTCTCCGGGACCTCAGTGACAAAATCGATGCTTTTGTCCGGACTTACGGCTATCGGGTCCCTGATTAAATAATTGGCCCATATGTCAGGGAACCCAAGAGGATGTCGCATTCCGTATTCCGCAAATTGCCCTTTGGGAATGCCCCTGAGACGGTTTGAGTAAGCTTCAAAGGCAGGCTTGCCGTCGATCTCAAAGACTTTCTTCCCCCTTGCTTTGGTTACTATAAGAGGTTCCCCCTCAGGCTTCCATCCATGTCCTACGGCTGTTCTAACAGCCATGCCATCAATCAGGGCTGCTGCTAAGGCCCTGCTCTCGATGCCTGCTTCAGTGAATTGAAAAGTCTGAAAAAACCTGAGATTGTCCCCTGCGCCTCCTCCGATGTATTTGAATTTGGCTCCCATTGTACTGTATAGGCCCCGAAGGGCTTCCGAAACATCGGTGACAAAGGCGTCTGGAAATATAAAGACGGTCCCTTTTCTAATATTGCTAGCGAGGAGGTCTTCGCCCACTTGACAACCCACCCCAAAGGGATCCTTCTCCAAGTCACCTCGTAGGGAAGTAGCCACTCGGAGCTCTTGGCCGCTAATGGTGAGAACCCCTACACCTTGACGTATTACTGAGTCTCCCACGATCACACCCCCCGCACAGAAGCCGACCAGCTTTGAATTTTTCACTATCTTTTTGACGCCTTCCCATACTGCCTCTTGATCATATGAGTCAGTAGTAAAAAGAAAGGTCAGCATGGGGAATCCCGAAGTCTTGACAGCTTCAGACGCTGCTGCCACACCAGCACCGTAAGAGTCCCCTCTGGTGCTATAGCCTAATCCAACGCGCAGATCGCTTGACATGATTGCCTTCCCCGATTGTTAATGTGGAAAAAGGCGTGCCATCTTATGGAGGTTAAAGTTAATCAAAGAATTAAATTGACCATAAAACCACACAAACGATACAATAACTTAGACTTAAGGAAGCTGTCAAGCTTTATCAACTCAAAGGGAAAGCTGATAAGCTATGTCCCCCTTCCCCAGGATCGAGATTCCCGCGAGTCCTTCCACGGTCTTTAACGCCCTTGGCATTGGCTTCGTCACCGTTTCTGTCAGCCCGACCACTTCGTCGACCAAGATGCCCTCCTCGCGTTCCTTCAAGAGGATCACCTTCTTGGCCTCGACCACATCGCTATTCCCAAGCCCAAAGATCGAGCTTAAAGGAACAACGGGAATGGCCTCATTTCTGTGCACCATGAATGGTCTATCGGCGACCCACTGAAATGTTGGACGGTTTACGACTTCCCTCAACTGCTCAACGGGGAGGGAAAAGAGGAGTTCCCCACTTCTAATGATCAGCACCTTGCGGACCGCTAAAGTCAACGGCAGAATCAGCTTCACCAATGTTCCCTCCCCTTGACGGGAGGAGATCTTCACTTTACCTCCCATGGCCTCAACCGAGGAGCTCACTGCATCCATCCCTACACCTCTTCCCGAAAGTTCCGTCGCCTCTTCTTTGGTCGAAAAACCCGGCAACATGATGAGCGAGATAACCTCTTCGTCGCTCAGCTTCATGACTTCCTCTTCTGATCGCAGCCCCTTTTCCACGGCCTTAAGCCTTACCATATCCGGGTCGATTCCCCTTCCATCATCCTCGACTTCGATGACGACGCCCTCCGCGCTGTAGAAGGCTCGCAGCAGTAATCTGCCTGCTTCTGGCTTGCCTTGCGCCATTCTTTCTTGAGGGAATTCTATTCCGTGGTCGAGGCTGTTCCGTATAAGATGGATGAGGGGCTCCCCCAGACGGTCCAACATTAGTTTATCTATCCTCGTATCTTCCCCAATGATTTCAAATTGGACCTTTTTCCCCAAGGCTTTTGATATATCCCTTACCACCTTTGGGAAGCGCTGAAACAGCGTGTAAACCGGGACCATGCGCATCTCCATGGCTGTACGCTGCACTTCCGCGACTAACCTGGAATATCTTTGAACTTGCTCCCGAAGCTGTTTCTGTCTTGCCCATATTTCATCGCCATGTTGTACAAACCACTTCAGCCATTCCCGAAATGCGGTTAGTTCCCCCACCAGATTCATTAATCTATCCATCTGTTCCTGGGTGACTCGTATGGATGATTCCAGCTGTATGGCGTCAGTCTTTGTACTTTTCCTCTGACCTTCATGCTTTGACGCTCGTTTTTCCAGTTCATCGGAGACGTGAGCCATTATGCCCTTCAGATCAGCAGGGTTCCTTACGGTTTGTAGGAGCTCCGTTATTCTTTTTTGTTTCAAATTCTCGGCCGATTTACGAAGAGTCCTGAGGGCCCTCTCGAAGAATTCCTGTTCGTCAGCCGACAGTTCCTGTTTGTTTGCCAGTTCGTCCAGGATGGATCCATATTGAAGGAAGATCTCCTTAAATGCCCGCAGCTCTTCATCGCTTGCGTCGGAGGTCCTGCCGTCTAACCGCTCTCCCTCCGCGGGGGAGGCGGAGAGCCGTGCAATCAGGCCCTCGAACCTGTCGTCTAAAGCCTTGCCCTCTTTGAAGCACCGGAAGCATTCCCTCAAGGCATCGAGGGCCTCAAACAACGTGTCGATTTCCTCCTCCGAAAGCTGGCCTTGCTCATCCCTTGCCCTTGCAAGCATGGTCTCCGAGCAATGGGCTATCCCTTTCAGGACTTCCAAAGCTGTATTGGGGCCAAAAGACAGAAGGAGGCCGGTGTTGCCTTTCACGGTGTGAAACTGCCGGAACAGCTCATTGAGCAAACCTTGTTCACCGGCCTGCTGCTCCAGCCGAATCAAACCGTTCTCTATTGAGTTGAGATGTTCCGCGGTTTCAGCCAGGTAATCGTTGAGGATCTGCTCGGGTATCCCCTCTGCTGGTTCCGCCTTTTCCCCTGAACGTTCTGGGGAGAGATCCCGGGCGGAGACGGTTTCGATATGGACGCCATCGTCCAGGATGAATTCGAGCAATTCCTTGACGGTGCTTTCTGGCTCTTCGCTGATCAAGAGCGCCTCCGCTATGTAGCAACAATCCTCGGCAACCTCATCGTCAGCAGGAAGCCTTTCTTTTTGTACCTCAAGTATGAGT
>QMPS01000055.1 GCA_003648675.1 Aquificota bacterium | reverse complement strand
CTCTCCGGCAGCGCCCTGAGAACCCAGGCCACCATAGGGATCCCCAAGATTCTGTGAAGCACTTTGGGGATGTTGGACCTCATCCTAGTTCCCCTGCCAGCGGCCAGCACTACAGCTTCTAGGGACATAGAGGCACCTCCGCACTTCTATAGATTTTACTCATAACCCCTCCTATCCCATTCCACAAGGCCTCACCCCAGGGCCTCTCCCACCGCCCATATCACTTCACCCATTGATGGGTGCCCCTCCAGATGTTATAAGAAGAACATCAAGCCCTGAGACGCTGTGGAAAAGCCTTTGGAAAAAACAGGCCGGGAGGCTCTTTTCTTTTTATATAACAGCAAGTGCTTCAGCAAGTTACGCTCAAGTGGGGAAAAAGAAACGTCCTGTGGATAACTCGGTATGGGTAGAAAAGACAAGGAGAAGGCTGTTCTGGAAGAGTTGTGGGCCAAAGTGGTCAAGGAGCTGAGGCGGGAGATCCCGGAGAGCAGTTTCGAGACGTGGATAGCCCCCGTGAAGGTTTCGTCCAATTCACCGGGTAGCCTCACCCTGCGAGTACCCAACAAGTTCTACCAAGGCTGGATAGCCGAGAACTACGAGGAGCTAATAAAGCGAAAAGTCCAGCAGGTCTGGGATCGAGAAGTGGAGCTAGACTACTCCGTGGAGGAGGGCCCAACCGAGGAAGGACCCTCTACCGAGACCCCCGGAAGCCGAGACAGGGCGGCTGCGCAGCGGGTCCAGCTCAACCCCAAGTACACCTTCGACACCTTCGTCGTAGGCTCGGGAAACCAGTTCGCCCATGCCGCTTCCATAGCCGTGGCCGAGGAGCCCGGGAGGACCTACAACCCCCTCTTCATCTATGGAGGCGTGGGACTGGGGAAGACCCACCTCCTCCACGCCATCGGTCACAGAATCCTAGCTAGGCACCCGGAGACAAAGGTGGTCTACATCTCCGCCGAGAAGTTCATGAACGAGCTCATAGACGGGATACGGTTTGACAGGATGGCTCTGTTTAGAAAAAGGTACAGAGGAGCCGACGTACTACTGGTGGACGACATCCAGTTCATCGCCGGCAAGGACCGGACCCAGGAGGAGTTTTTCCACACCTTCAACGAGCTCCACGGGGCCAGTAAGCAGATAGTCATCTCCAGCGACCGCTATCCAGGGGAGATGGAGCGGTTGGAGGAGAGGCTTAGGTCCCGCTTCCAGTGGGGTCTCATAGCTGATATTCAACCCCCCGACCTGGAGACCAGAGTAGCCATCCTCAGAAAGAAAGCTGAGCTGGAGGGCATCCACCTCCCCCAGGAGATCATTTTCTTCATCGCGAAGAGGGTGAAGTCCAATGTGAGGGAGCTAGAGGGATGCCTCATCCGCCTGGGGGCCATGGCCTCTATCGTGGGAAGACCCGTCACCCTAGACATGGCCAAAAGAGCCCTCAGGGATCTCTTTCCTAACATCTCCGAAGAGGTTACTGTGGAAAAGGTCCAGAAGCTGGTCTGCGACTACTTCCAGCTGAAGCTCACCGACCTGAAGTCCAAAAAGAGGAACAGGAGTGTGGTAGTCCCCCGCCAGGTGGCCATGTACCTGGCTAGAAAGTTCACCCACAGCTCCCTCCCCGAGCTAGGAGAGGCCTTCGGAGGAAAGGACCACACGTCTGTTCTCCACTCCATCAGAAAAGTGGAAAAGATGTTGAAAGAAGATGAAGAGATGAGGAAAACCGTCGAGAAGCTGGAGAGACTAATTGAAGGCTGATGGGGTTGTCAACAGGGCCCCCAAGGAACAGCCCAAAATTTCCCCAGCTGCTCCAACAGCACAACCTCCTAAAGAGAGAGCTCCTCCCTGGGATTTACATAGAAAGGGAAACCCACTACTATTACTAAAACCCTTAATAACGGAGGAAAAGAATGAGAGCAGGAGCTGTGGAAAAGGATACTTTGCTAGGACTCCTGCAGCTCGCTCAAGGAATAGTGGAAAAAAGGAGCCTCAATCCCATCCTATCGGCGGTGGTACTCACTGCCTCTGGGGGCGAGTTGGAGATCCAAGCCACCAATATGGAGGAGAGCATCAGAGCTAGAGGACCAGGAGAGTTTCAGGAGGATTTTCAGGTAGCCATTCCCCTGAGTAGGCTGGGGGACTTTGTCAAGGAGCTCTCCCCAGGCCCCATCAGTCTTGAGGTTTTGGGGGAGGGCAATCTATTCAAGGTTGCCCAGGGAAGGACCTGGGCCCATCTTCCCCTTCTTCCGGTCCAAGAGTTTCCCACTTTGCCCACCAAGCCAGACGCGACTCTTCCCATGGATAGGGGGAGTCTCCTCAAGGCGCTGTCCAGGACCTTTTTCTCCATCGCCACAGACTCCATCTCTACAGCCCTTAAGGGTGTGCTCATGAAGTGGGAGGGTGGAAAGATAGTCTTTGTCTCCACAGATGGACATCGTCTTTCCCTGGTGGAGATGGCCCATGAAGGCCCCAACCAGGGAGGATTGGAGGTGATAATACCCAGAAAGGGCATCCAGGAGATTAGGAAGCTGCTGGAGAGAAGCTCAGACGAGGAGGTCAGAGTGGGAGTGGTCCAAAACCATTTTTATAGCTCAACGGGAGAGGGGGAGATCTTTGTCAGACTCCTGGATGCCAAGTACCCCAGCTATCAGAAGGTGATTCCTCAGGACTTCACCCACCGCGTGGTCGTGGCCAGGGGGGAGTTCGCCAAGGCTGTGAGGAGATCCTCCCTCTTCTCCTCAGACAGGATCCGGGGAGTTAAGTTGGAAGCCCGGGAGGGCTCGGTCGTCATTTCCTCCTTGTCCGGGGGGGATGAGCCTTTCTCGGGTGCTGCTGCTGAGGAGCTGGAGCCCTTGGGGTTTTCGGGCGGTGAGGTGAGGCTTGGGCTCAATGCTAGATATGTGCTTGAGCTCGTGGCTGTCTTGGAGGGTGAGGAGGTGGTCATGGAGGCAGGGGACCCCTTGTGGCCTGTTAAGTTCACCTCCCCCCAGATGCCTGACTACCTGCACATAGTCATGCCCCTGCAACTGGAGGAGGTAGAGGCCTAATGGGAAGAGGACCCGTTGAGCAGGGGTATGGCGCTGATGCCATAAAGGTCCTAGGGGGGCTGGAGGCCGTCAGGAAGCGGCCTGCTATGTACGTGGGGTCTACGGGCCCCCGAGGGCTCCATCATCTGGTCTTTGAGGTGGTGGATAACTCCATAGACGAGGCTGTGGCAGGTTTCTGCGGGAGGATAGAGGTCACCGTCCACATAGACAACAGTGTCACCGTCTCCGACGATGGCCGAGGGATCCCCGTAGATGTCCATCCCGAGAAGGGCAGGCCTGCCGTGGAGGTCGTCCTCACTACCCTCCACGCCGGCGGCAAATTCGACAGCTCCATCTACAAGGTGTCCGGTGGCCTCCACGGAGTGGGTGTGTCGGTAGTCAACGCCCTTTCCCAGTGGCTGGAGGTGGAGGTTCGCAGGGACGGCCACGTATACTTCCAGCGCTATGAGAAAGGCGCGCCCGTGACCGACCTCCAGGTCATAGGTAGGACTACCAAGAGGGGCACCAAGGTCTCCTTCTTCCCCGACCCAGAGGTGTTCGAGACGACGGACTTCAGCTATGACATCCTGGCCAGCCGCCTCCGGGAGCTGGCCTTCCTCAACAAAGGTGTGAGGCTGATCCTTAGGGACGAGCGGTCAGAGAGAGAGGAGGAGTTCTACTACGAAGGAGGCCTGGTCTCTTTTGTCCGGTATCTCAATGAGGGTAAGTCTCCCCTGTACAACCAGGTGTTCTACACAGAGAAGAAGGAAGGGGACATTATTGTGGAGATTGCCTTCCAGCACAACACGGGGTATCAGGAGGCGGTCTATTCCTTTGCCAACAATATAAGAACGGTGGAGGGGGGGACCCACCTCTCGGGTTTCAGAGCGGGACTCACCCGGGGAGTGAACCAGTTCGCCCAGGCCCACAATCTCCTCAAGGGACTCAAGGGGACTCTCACAGGGGATGATCTCCGGGAGGGCCTGGTTGCAATCATCAGTGTGAAGATTCCCGATCCTCAGTTCGAGGGGCAGACCAAGACTAAGCTGGGCAACAGTGAGGTGAAGGGGGTGGTGGAGAAGATTCTCTTCTCTGTGCTCACCGCCTTTCTCGAAATCAACACTCAGGTGGGCAAGGCCATAGTGGAGAAGGCTATGGGGGCTGCCAGGGCACGGGAGGCGGCTAGAAAGGCTCGGGAGCTGGTGAGGAAGAAGAGCTCTTTGGAGGCAGGCTCCCTCCCCGGTAAGCTCGCCGACTGTTCTGAAAGGGATCCTAAGAAGAGGGAACTCTTCATAGTAGAGGGAGAGTCTGCTGGGGGGTCCGCCAAGCAAGGCAGGGACAGGACATTCCAGGCCATTCTCCCCTTGAGGGGCAAGATCCTCAACGTGGAGAAGGCCAGGATAGACAAGGTCCTGAGCAACCAGGAGATTCGCAGTCTGGTTCTGGCCCTGGGGGTGGGGATCGGTGATGAGGACTTGGATCTCTCCCGCCTGCGGTACAACAAGGTGATTATCATGACAGATGCCGATGTGGACGGAGCCCATATCAGAACCCTTCTCCTCACCTTCTTCTATCGTAAGATGAGGAGACTGGTGGAGGAGGGGCATGTTTACATAGCTCAGCCCCCCCTCTACCGGGTGAAGAGGGGCAGGAAGGAGCTGTACCTCTCCGACGATAACGAGATGGAGGAGTTCCTCCTGAAGGGCGGCCTGGAGGGGGCAGTCCTGAGGGTGGTATCCACGGGTGGGGCCTTTCAAGGCGAGGACCTTCACTCTCTAGCAGAGAAGGTGGGTACTCTCCAGAGGCTTCGGGCTCGCTATGATAGGAAGGGGATGGATAGTCGGGTCATTCTGGTTTTCGCCTCGCTGGATCCTCGGATCAGAGAGGAGATCCTGGGGGGGGACGAGGAAGGGATTAGAGAGTTTGTAGAGACTCTGGGGGGAGTGGGTCTGTCTGTGAGGTTCTATGAGTACAACGGTAGGGAGGAGGACGTCCTGGGCAAGCTTAGGGTATGGACTCAGGTGGACGAGACCCACGTGCTGGAGACAGTGTTGGATAGGGAGCTCCTCCTTACTCCTAGGTTCAGGAGGCTCGCGGCCCTGGTGAAAGAGCTAGAGGCCTTAGGAGAGGGGCCCTACGTGCTGGAGCGGGGCAAAGAGAGGGTGGAACTGGGCTCCTTGGAGGTGCTGAGGGAGACCCTCATGGACTTGGGGCGTAAGGGACTGGAAATCCAGAGGTACAAGGGTCTCGGAGAGATGAACCCCGAGCAGCTCTGGGAGACCACCATGAACCCTGGGAACCGGCGTCTCCTCGTGGTGAGTGTAGAGGATGCCGAGGAAGCTGATCGTATCTTCTCCATCCTCATGGGGGACGAGGTGGAGCCCAGGAAGCAGTTCATTTACCAGTACGCCAAAGAAGTGAGAAACTTGGATGTCTAGGAGGCGGTGCCATGGAGCTGTGCTGGCTGACGGTGAGGGAGGCTCGGGAGGCTCTGGAGCGGGGTGAGCTAGGGCCTGGGGAGTTGGTTCAGGCCCTTTTGGACAGGATTCAGGAAGTGGATCCCAGGGTGAGGGCATACATCAATGTCTTCCCCCAGGAAGCACTGGATGGAGCGGCGCGGGCCAATGGCGGTCCCCTGGCAGGGGTGCCCCTGGCCATCAAGGACAATATCTGCATCAGAGGGCTGGAGACCACCTGCGCCTCCAAGATCCTCAGAGGCTTCAAGCCACCCTACAACGCCACGGTGGTAGAGAGGCTCCGGGGCGCGGGGTATGTTCTCTTGGGCAAGACGAATCTGGATGAGTTTGCTATGGGTTCCAGCACGGAGAACTCGGGCTTCTTTATCACCCATAATCCCTGGGACTTGGATCGGGTGCCAGGGGGCTCCAGTGGGGGGTCCGCCGCTGCTG
>QMPS01000054.1 GCA_003648675.1 Aquificota bacterium | reverse complement strand
TGAGGAAGGCCACCACTTCTCCAGGTTTTATCCTAGCCATGGCCCGTCGGAAGTCTGCTAAACTTCTGATACGTCTTCTGTTCACCCGAAGGATGACGTCACCGGGTCGGATGCCCCCTTCATAGGCAGGGCTACCTGGATCCACTTGAGTGACGTAGACCCCGCTCCTGATCCCTGTTTGCTCCGTCACTTCTGGCGGTATGGGAGCCACTTTGAGGCCCAGCTTTACTTGCTCTCCGCTGGGTTCGGCCAGGGCAGCCTCTTCTTCGGGCATAGTACCGATCTTTACCCTGATAGTTTTCATCTTGCCGTTGCGAAGTATCTTCATCTCCACCACGGTTCCCGGGGGCGTTATGGCCACGAGTCGGGGGAGCTCTCTCAGGTTTTTGATCTTTTTACCCCGGTACTCAACGATGATGTCTCCCTCTTTCAGGCCGGCTTTGTCGGCGGGGCTTCCCTTCATCACCTGGGTGATGACAGCCCCCGTAGCCTTTTTGAGACCGAAAGACTTGGCTAGCTCGGGGGTGATGGCTTGGATATAGACACCCAGCCATCCCCTTACCACCTTGCCCTTGGTCTTGAGTTGGGGCAGGATCTCTTTGGCCATGTTGATGGGGATGGCGAAGCCTATACCTTGCCCCTGGGCTACAATGGCCGTGTTAATGCCGATGACCTCCCCGTCCATGTTGATGAGGGGGCCGCCGCTGTTTCCTGGATTGATGGAGGCGTCGGTTTGGAGAAAGTTGTCATAGGGGCCTTCTCCTATGACCCGGCCTTTGGCACTAATGATGCCGGCGGTAATGGTGTAGCTGAGGCCGAAGGGGTTTCCTACGGCAACGACCCACTGGCCGATCTCTACTTTGTCCGAGTCACCCAACTTGGCTGCAGTCAGTTTCTTGCCTTTGGGTTCTATTTTGATGAGGGCAATGTCCGTTTTGGGATCGGCTCCCACCAGCTTGGCATCGTAGGTGCTGCCGTCGTGGAGTTTTACCTTGATCTCCGTGGCTCCCTTCACCACATGGTTGTTGGTGAGGATGTATCCTTGGGAGTCGATGATGAAACCGGAGCCCAGTGAGCGCCTTTTAAATTTTCTGGGCATGCCTGGGAAGAAGGGGCCAAATTTGTCTCCGAAGAAGAAGCGGAACATATCTTCGGGTCCCAAGACCCGCCGTTCGATGACCTGGGTTGTATAGATGTTTACCACAAACTCGTTGGCCTCTTTGGCTATTCTGGTGAAGTCAGGTAAGGCTGCGGTGGTCGTTCCCCTTGCAGTGACAGGCCCCAGTGAGACTGTAAGGGCTAGGGCAACTGCCAGTGCCAGTAAAACTCCCTTTTTTACTCTTCCTTTCATTAAAGGACCTCCTTTTTGGATAGGTGTGTTGGGACCTTTTGCAGAATCGAAAAAATCGCGTAACTCATGTGAAAAGAACCTAGTCTTCCCTGTTTGGGATGTCAAGGGGAGCCTTGGAGCTGGGGTTTGTGAAATTGTACACTTGACATGGCCTTGGATAAGCATTAATAGGGGGTGAGTACAAAGAAGGAGGAGGTTTTGGATAAGCTCTTTTGCTTGGTTTTGAACAGGGCCTTTCTCCCCTTTGATGTTATCCCTTGGGAGAAAGCCATCACTCTGGAGTGGCTGGGCAGGTGCCTAGTTATCGAGTATCACCCCACTAGGAGAGTGAGAAGTCCCTCTAGGGAGTATCCCTTGCCCATCGTGGTGAGGGTGAGTTCTATCAGGTCCACTATGGTGATGGAGAGGCCCACCAGGATGATGATCCATTACAGGGACAATTTCAGATGTGCTTACTGTGGCAAGACTCTGAGGGACAATGAGCTCACCATTGACCACGTGGTGCCCAGATCTAAAGGGGGCAAGTGGACCTGGGAGAACTTGGTCACCTGTTGCGTGAGGTGTAATAGGGCAAAGAGGCAGGAGATTTGGGTTCCCACGTATACTGATCCTGTGAAGCCCCGTTTCCTTTTCACCCGGTATCTGAAGGTGGCGAGGCTCATAGATCCTCCCACTCGGGAGGTATGGAACCAATACCTTCCCTCTCAACACCGTTGGGTCGTTGGCAGGTAAAGGGGGCCCATGGAGGAGGGCCCCTTTTTTCATATCACAAAGGTGGTGCCTACGGCGTTTAGAACAAAGGCCTGGGGCATCTGCTGGGCAAAGGCCATTTCCGCTTCAAATCCTGTGCAGTGAGTGGGCACCAGGAGTTTGGGGTTGATGGCCTTCATGGCGTCCACGGTCTTTTGAATGTAGGGCTCGTATACAGGTCCGGAGAGGTGGAACCCTCCTATAACACCGTAGACCTCCTCTGTTCCTGTCAGCTCCCTAGCGTAGTTCACCGTGTTTATGATGCCGGAGTGGCCACAACCTGAGATGACTACCAGTCCTTTGCCTTCCACGTGGACCACCAAGGCTTGGTCGTCTAAAAGGGCGTCCTGTTGGATTTGGCCATTGATCTCCACATAACCCATGGGAAAGCCGATTTCGAAGTCCGTCTTCCTGGGGATCTCTCCTGTGACTAGAAGTACTTCCTCAAGAAGGGTGGGACCAGCCTCTTCCATGATTTTGACGCCCATGTCCTCCAGCCTTTTCCTGTCCAGTCTGGGGAAGGGGAAGAGTTGGTTTTCCCTTTTGACTCCCCTCTGATGGAAGGCCCAGGGGTGGCACAGGAAAGGCGCTCCCCGGGGGACGATGTTCCTTTCATAGACTTGGTAGAGGGCCCCGAAGTGGTCAAAGTGGCCATGGCTCAAGACCAGGTAGTCCGTTTTGTCCAGGGGTAGGTCCAGGTGGGCCATGTTGTATAAGGTGCCCGTCTCAGTGAGGCCTGTGTCTAGAAGGACCCTCAACGTTCTTCCCTCATGGTGGATTTGGATGAAGAGGGAGAGACCGTGTTCTGCCAGTAGAGGGGCATTCACCTTTCCTTCTCTGAAGAGAGGCCTTCTGACCGTGTCTTCCCTGCCCTGGAGAATGAGGTCTGCATAGTTGTCTATAACAGTGGTCACTTCAAGCTTTTTGATGGGTTTCAGTTTTACCTCCATCTTTAACCTCCTTCTGTTCCAGGATCTCCTTTAGAGACCTGGCATGGGTGGTTATCACTTCTGTGCCTGCGTTCCTCAGGATGAATCCCGGGCCCTTGTGCCCTATGTCCTCTTTCACCAGAACCTTGTCTACCCCTCTTTCCACCAGCATTTCCGCCAGGTGTACTCCCCTGCCCTTTTCTAGATAGCGGAATGGATTCTCTTCTATTTTGGTTTCTAGGAGCTTACCCGTGGTGGAGTGGAGGGTGAGAAAGGCCAGATAAGGAGCTCGGCCAAAGTAGGAGGATATGGTTCCCTCCTTGCCTTCCAGAGGAATAACCCAGATCTCTTCCTTTTTCTCTTCTGGCTCATAATGGATGAAGATCTTTTCCACGTGGGGTACAGCCTTTTTCACGGCCTCCTCCATCTCTTCTGTGAGATCGTGGGCCCTTTTAAGATCTTTCTCCTTTATCACTACTTCTACGTGGGCGAAAATGCACGGTCCCGAGCTTCTAGCTGCTATGTTCTTTATTCTTTTTACTTTGGGAAAGGCCAAGACTACCCGGGAGATCTTGTCCAACGTGGAGTAGTCCACGGAGGCGTCCAGCAGGCTTTTTATGGAGTTTCTCAGCAGTTTCCAGGCGGCCTCCACGATGAAGACCACGATGAGTGCCGCTGCTATCCTGTCAATTGCTTGTATGCCCATCGAGGATCCCAAAAAAGAGACTACCAGGATCCCGTTGGACAGAATGTCTGCCTTCCAGTGTTCGGCGTCTGCCATAAGGGCGGGGGAATTGAGTCTCTGTGCCCAGGCCTTTTCGTATCGGACAAAGAGGTAGATGATTACTGAGAGAAAGACCAGGAGAACCATGGCCTGGGGGATGTAGGTTATTTCCCTTCCTTTATGGCGGAACACCATGTGCCTGAGGATTTCGTAACCTGCAAAGAGGATGAGGAAGCCCGTACCCATTTCCACCAGGTTCTCCAGTTTGTACAGGCCGAAAGGGAACTCTCTGGAATTTAGGCGGGAGATCTTTATGCCCAGCCATACTGCCAGGCTAGCCACCAGGTCCGACAGGCCATGGATGGTGTCTGCCAATACTGCGGCGCTCCCTGTGGCCAGAGCGAGGGTGGCCTTGGTTATGGTAACTCCCACGTTGAGGAGCACGGAGTAAAGGGCGATTTGAGAACTTTTGCTAGATTCACCTTCTGTCACCGGTTCCCTCCTAATTTAGGGCCAGATTGGGCTCGGTGGCTGCAGACTGTGGTTCCGTTTATTTCACATGAGGCTTTTCTTTTCCAGTGTATTGGTCTTTTATTTGTATGGGAAGTTGTAATATTCCTTGTGAGAGGGATGTATAAGTCGATTTTTTGATGGGGGGAAGCCTTGAAGGACTTCGTTTTTTGTCCCTTTTGCGGTGCCAAGCTGGAGAAGAAGCGGGGAAGGAAAGGGGTCAGGAACCGGTGCCCAGCCTGTGGGTTTACCCAGTACAAGAACCCCATACCCTCTGTAGGAGCCATACCTGTGAAGGATGGAAAAGTGTTGCTTATTCAGCGGGGAGTGGAACCTGTCAAGGGCGCTTGGGTATTTCCCACGGGGTTTATCGATGAAGGGGAAAGCCCGCCTCAGGCTTGTCTTAGGGAGTTAAAGGAGGAGACGGGCCTAGAGGGTAGGATTGTGCGGATCATTGAGGCCTACGCTGAAGAGGCGGATTTGTATGGGCACATTTTGGTCATCATGTACCTAGTGGAGGTGACAGGGGGAGAGTTGAGGCCGGGGGACGACGCTGCCGACGCTCGGTTTTTCTATCCTGGTGAGCTTCCCGATCTCCTCTTCAACTGCTTCAGGGACTCCATGGCCCGGGTCTTGGAAGAGGGCCTTATCTCCTGAGATCATTCTTCCAGGCGGATCTCGTATCCCTTCTTCTCTAGGACTCTGCCCAGAATCGCGGAGCTCCCTATCACAAGGGGGAGGGAGACGGCCAGCCGTGCCAGGGAGAACTTTACACCCAGGAATGAGGCTTCGAAGATGAGCATGGGAATTCTGCAGAGGCTGGAAGCTCCTAAAAAAGTGAATATCGCTCCCAATCCTGCTCCCTTTTTGTGGAGGGTATAGGCCATGGGGAAGGCTACGTACAGCCCTCCCACCATGGGTGCTGCCAGGATTACGGCCCACAGATGGCCTTTCCAACCCGAGGCACTACCCATATGTCTCTCCACCGCTTCTCGGGGTACCCAAACTTCGAAGAGCCCAATGAGGATGAAGGCGAAGGGGAGGACCTTCATCATTTGGACGGTGAAGTCCAGAAGGTTTTTCCCTGTTTGAATCCCTGGTTTGAAGCCAAGAGTTAGGGACAGGACCAGAAAAAGGGAATAGAGGGTGATGGCCAGGCCTTTTTTGGTCTTCATGGTATCTCTCCGAAGATGAGCCCTATGGCCAGGGAAGTGATGAGGGCCAGAATGAAGTAGAGGATGTTTCTGGCTATGGCCACGCGGGTGCCTAAGATTTTCTGTTCCAGTGGAAAGGTGACAATTCCTACCATCATGAGGGTGGTTACGAAGGCGGCTAGGACCACGTAGGGAACCCCTTGGTTATGGAGAATGCCTGCCAAAGGGTAAGAGATGAAGCCTGGGATGAAGGTGATGGACCCCATCAGGGCAGCTATGGCTGTGCCCACCAGCTTTCCAGGTCCCTCCAGATAAGAGAGGATGGTTCTGGGAGGTAAAAGGGTGAGAGCTAAGGAGACGAGGATCAGGAGGAGAGCAAACTCCCCCAGAAGTTTGGAAAACCTCTTTGTTGCGATCTTTAGTGCTTTTCCTGTTCGGGGTGGATCTGCGACTAGGGAGAGAACCAGTCCTAATCCTGTGAGGAGATAGAGGATTTTCATCTCTCCTCCTTTCATTTTCGAAATTGATCTCTATAGAGAGGTACTCCTTTTCGGGGATGGGGGTCAATCGGGGAAGGTGGGCTTATGGAG
>QMPS01000053.1 GCA_003648675.1 Aquificota bacterium | reverse complement strand
TCTGGCACATCGCTCGAAACTCTGGCCTTACCCTAGAGGAGACCATCAAGAGGCTCATGGCGGCGGGTTTGGGTTCCATTCCTGGTGGCGGTGCCGAGATCCTAAGCCCCCGGGTAAGGCAGCAGCTGTCGCCCAACAAGGTTTCTACAGAGGAGTGGCTGGAGGTGATGGAGACAGCCCACAAGCTGGGTCTCAGGACCACAGCTACCATGATGTTCGGCCACATTGAGGAGCCCAGGGATATAGTGGAGCACCTGGGGCGAATCCGGGACCTCCAGGACAAAACGGGGGGCTTCACGGCTTTCATCCCCTGGACCTTCCAGCCTCCCAACACGGAGCTGGCCCACCTGGAGAAGGCTACGGCCGTGGACTACCTCAAAGTTCTGGCCATTTCCCGAATTTTTCTGGACAATTTGCCCAACATCCAGGCCTCATGGGTGACCCAGGGGGCCAAGATCGCCCAGATTGCCCTTTACTTTGGGGCTAACGACTTTGGTTCCACCATGATCGAAGAGAACGTGGTGGCCGCTGCCGGGGCCACCTTCCGCATGAGCAAGGAAGAGATCATCCGCTGCATCAGGGACGCCGGCTTCCAGCCTGCCCAGAGAGACACCCTCTACCGGGTGTTGAGGGAGTTCTGACTTCTAGTTCCTACCGATTAAGGGAGTTCCAGGCCATTTTCGAGTGATGTAAGTTGAATGGAGAAAAACTTCTATGAGATACCGAGAGAATGCGAGCAGGAATTTATAGAGGCATTGAAGTCGTGATTCTTTGATTGCTTTTTCAGCTTTCCTTCGACTTTCCGGGGCTTTCACAGAGCCCCGGATTTTTTTGATGTTTTGCTTATAATGTTTTGATCAGAGGAACAGCCTTTCTAGCTTTTTTGTAGAGTTTGAGGTCTGCTGTCCAGAGTTCGGTATTGGTGGCCTGGGCCAGGGCCAAATAGTAGGCGTAATAGAGCGCTGGAAGTTTGAGTTTTCTGGCCAACTGCATGGCTGTGGGGAAGAGCCAGTCTTCGTGGTAGGTTTTTATGCCCAGGTTGAGGGCCGTGTTCATGAACTCTTCGGCTCCCTTTGGAGAGAGGGTCCCGTGGAGAACCAGCCTATGAAGAGCGTTGCCTATCTCATAAAAGATCAATCCCGGGGCGATGATCTGGGTTCCTTCCCATTCCTTCCAGACCTCGGCGGCCTTCTCTTCTCCTGGGCCGCCTATGAGGAGCCTGAGTATAAAGCTGGCGTCAACGCAGACCACTGAGGAGGGCATTTTCTCTTTCTTTTCTGGACTGATCTATGAGCTCCACAGCATCGGGCACAGGGCCTTTTAGATTCTTTCTCAATGCCTTGATTTTGTGGAGCTGTTCCTTTCGAGACCCTTCTTTGTCCTGGGTTTGGAGCCTGCGGAACTCCTCTATTGAGAGGATCACAGCCAGGGGAGTTCCGGCCCTTTCCACTATGATCTTTTCTCCCTGGGAGACCCTTTTCAGGATCTCTCCAAATCTGACCCTGACTTCGGTTGCCGCTAGCTTCTTTTCCATTTCTGTCCTTTGATTAAGTAATTGATTGATCAACTCATTGGTAGATTAACCTGAGGCGCAATAGGAGTCAAGAATGAGGGGAAATTAAAACTGGCGGAGAGGGTGGGATTCGAACCCACGGTGCCCTTGTGGGGCACACTCGCTTAGCAGGCGAGCACCTTCGGCCACTCGGTCACCTCTCCGCCGTGGCACTAGGAAAGATACAGGGAAAAGGGGTCGAAATCAAGGTACCAGTTGTTGACTTTGGAGACTGAAAGATCCTCTGGAAAGGACGTGGTAAGAGGTTACAAGGAGGACTTAACCCCTGTTCCTACCAACTCTACTCAGAATCCTTCTTAAGGTAATAAACTTCCGTTCCAAAAGTGTCCGAGTAGAAGGCTGCGTCCCTTGTGATTATGGCATCTGCCTCTGTTTTGCTGAAGCCTCCAATGAGGAAATCTGCCAGTATTCTATTTTTCCTTTTTCCTCCACCTGCGAGATAGTCTTTCCACATCTTTCCGGCTATCCACAGGTGGTCTTTCTTAAAGGGCGAAAGTTTTATCCCGGTTTTGGCGAGGAAGGCTTCGAGTTCAGCTTTTTGGCGGAAGAAGGCAGAGAGTTCTGCATAGACTACTGGGCAGATAACCAATCTGCCTTCGGCGCTTGCTCTCTTGAGGGTCTCTTTGGAAGAGGGGCCAAAGTACGGGTCTGGTATGAGGATGTCCAGCAGAACACTGGTGTCGATGGAATAGATCACCTTTCTCCTCTTATCTCCTTCATTATTTCGTCGGTGGTGACGCCTTCTAGGTTCAGGTATCCATAGAACTCATCGAAGGGAGAGGATGGGGCCTTCTCAATGAGCACTTTTCCTTCCTCTTCTTTTATCACCAGCTTCTCCCCGGCCTTTACTCCGAGGGCTTCCCTAACCCTCTTGGGAAGAGTGATTTGTCCCTTTTTGCTGATTTTAACAGAGACTTCCATGTTTGCCCCTTCTTTTGCTTTACATTTGAAAGGTAAAGCAAAAGGGTGGAACATGCAATCGCGCGAAGGAGAAAGGGCCCCGGTCATCCGGGGCCCTTGGGTTCGTCCCTTGGGTGGTTACGAAATCCTGATGGTGGGGTACTTGTCCTCTTTGTCCCACTCTTTGAGGATCCTGCGCAGGAGCTTGCCCGTGGGCGTCACAGGCAGCTGGTCACAGAAGGAGACAGCCCTGGGCAGTTTGTAGATGGCGATGTACTCTTTGCAGGACTCCACGATCTCCTGGGCCAGTTCTTCAGAGGCAGAGTAGCCCTGTTTGAGGATGACGTAGGCCTTGGTGATTTCGCCTTTAAGGGGATCGGGAGAACCGATGACTCCTGCATTGGCCACGGCGGGGTGCTTCTTGAGGGCGTCTTCTACCTCGGCAGGACCAATCCTGTAGCCCGAGCTCTTAATCATGTCGGATTCACGGGAGACAAAGAAGATGTAGCCGTCCTCGTCCATGTACACGGCGTCGCCCAGCTTGGCCCTTCCCTCGGTGACGGACTCTTTCTGGGTCTTGAGGAGCCTCTCATCGTCGGCATATGGTTTCCAGTAAAGGGGCCCTGTAGGACCGATTACGGTGAGCTTGCCCACCTCGCCGGGTTTGCACTCGTTTCCGTTTTCATCCAGGACTTTGATGTCGAAGCCGGGAATGGCAACACCAATGGAACCGGCTTTGGGGATCATATTTACGGCGTTGGAGGTAATGAGATGGACCATCTCCGTGGCGCCCAGACCTTCGTAGATGGGCTGTCCTGTCTTCTCCAGCCAGGCGTTGAAGGTCTCCACACCCAGGGCATCACCGCCGGTGGTGGCCATTCTCAGGGAGCTGATGTCGTACTTGTCAAAGTCGGGGAAGCGTAGCAGGGCTCTGTAGGCCGTGGGCAGACCGGTTAGCACTGTTACTTTGTGCTTCTGGACGGTTTCCAGGAGCACATCGGGGGCAAACTTGCCGATGAGGCACACACTGGCGCCGGCATAGAAGGGGATGAGAGCGAAGGTGCCGAATCCAGCGGCGAAGGAGACGGGAGCGGAACCGCCCAGAATGTCGCCCTCCACCAGCCTCCATACGTATTTGTTCACCAGGTAGCTCTCACAGAGGATTTCCTTCACAAAATGGATACATCCCTTGGGAGGTCCTGTGGTGCCCGAGGTGTAAAGAATAACTCCGATGTCATCCACGTCTACCTTCTCGGTGAAAACCTTACTATCTCCTTTGTCCAACAGGGAGGCATAGGTGAGATACCCTTTGGCCTCCCAATCCTTGGGGTTCCCGCCCACTACGATAACATTTTTGGTATACTGGAATTTGTCTTTGGCCTTTTCCACCTCTTCCATTAGAGGGGCAGAAACAACGATGTATTTGGCCTCGGCGTTGTTGAGAGTAAAACCTATTTCGTCTTTGCTCCACAGGGGGGACATAGGCACGGGGATGGCACCTAGCCTCATCATGGCGAAAATGACGGCCAGAGCTTCGGGGCAGTTGACCATCCTGATGGCCACTCTGTCCTGCTTCTCCACGCCCAGGTCTGCTAGACTGCTGGCGATGCGGCATGAGGCCTCCTGGAGTTCAGCGTAGCTCATAATTCTGTCCCCAAAAATCACTGCGGGCCTCTTGCCCTTCCCTGCGTCAATGTGTCTGTCCAACATGCAGTAGGCCAAGTTTGTGTTGTCGGGCATTACAAACTCTTCCGGCATCACATACTTGGGCCAGTACTCTTTGGGCGGGAAGTAATTCTCAGGTATTTGGGCCATGTTCCACCTCCTTAAAGACCTGCTAAATTTGTGGGTTGCAAACCGAGTTTTGGGTTAGCACATTGTGTTTGTGGTGTCAAGGTACCTTTCCCTTGACGAAGCCCAAGGCAAACCCGTATAAAAGCTATGAATTCCCATGAGAGAGGGCCCAATGCCTCTGGCAGATAAACGATGTGAGATAATCGTTCCTTGTGGCGATTCTCAGGTGCTCTCGTGTATCCTGAGTATGGACGTGGATGCTTTCTATTTTGGAATAAGGGGTTGGAGTAGGGCCGATAGGAACCAGGAGTTTTCCCTTTTTCAGGTGGAGGAGCTTTGTGAGAGGGCTCAAGAGAAGGGCAAGAGGGCCTTGCTCAGTTTCAACCTCATGCCCAGTCCTATGGAAGCCGAGCAAGCCTGGAGAGTGGTGCGAGAGGCCATCCTCCGTGGCGTGAAAGAGGTGATTTGCAGCGATCCCTTCCTGGCCATAAGGATCAAGGAGAACTATCCCCAGGTGGATATCCACGCCAGTCTTGGAGCCGTTGTACTTTCCTCAGAGGAAGCCCATTTTTGGGCGGACCTGGGAGCCTCCAGGGTGGTTTTGTCCCCTCATTTATCTTCTCAGGAGATAGAAGAGATCACTCTGTCCCTGGCTTCTAGGAGTGTGGAGACCGAGGTGATGATCTTTGGTGTGAGGTGCCACGCCACCATGCTGGGCCTTTGCAGGATGAGCAGTTATTTTGATATGAATCTGGAGAATTCCGGTTTGAGAACGGTGATATGGTCAGGGAGTTCTAAGAGAAGTGGTGTGTGTTATCGGACCTGCTCCCAGGAGTGGTTGGACCATAAAGGCAGGGAGTGGGAATGGGCTCCGGAGTTTTATTGGGACTTGTGGAAATTGCCGGCCCTTTTGCAGGCGGGTGTGAGGGCTTTGAAAATAGGAGGAAGGGGTATGGGATGGAAGAAGATGCGTGCTCTGGTTAAGGCTATACGAGAGAAGATAAGGGAAGAGGAGAGCTATGTTTGAGCTTTCTACCCACGTGCCTACTCTGGATGTGTTAGAAAAGGTGGATCTCTCTCCCTATCATGCCCTCTATCTGGGTGATCCCACTTGCCCCATGGTGCCAGGGAACATCTCATCTGATCCCGTATTGGTGGAGAGAGCTCTTCAGTTGGCTAAAGAGGAGGGCAAAAAATGCTATCTCAGTCTCTACGCCGAGCCCAGAAACAGAGATTTACCTTGGCTGGAGGAGCTGCTGGAGAAGGTGGCCCATCTTCCTTTAGATGGTATTGAGGTCCATAATCTGGGTCTGGTGAGGATGGTCCGACGTCTTGGGCTCTCCTTCCCTATTCATCTGGGCGTCTTCGCCAATCTCTATACCCACGAGACGGCTAAGCTCCTCTACAACATGGGAGTGGTGAGGGTCTTCCCTAATCCCGAGTTGTCTTTGGAGGAGGTAGACTACATTAGGACCCATGCTCCCACCCAGGTCACACTTCAGATTCACGGGAAGATTCCCCTGGGAATTTCTGAGGACTGTTTTATTTTAGAGTATAGTGGGGGTAAAAGGTGTCAGGAGGTGTGTTTTGAGCCCCATTGGTTGGTCTCTGGAAAGTGGAAGCTCAAAAACATAGGCAGGGCTACCCTCAGTGGAAAAGACTTGTGTCTTATAGAGTATCTGGGTTCCCTTTACTGGAGGGGGTTTAGGGTCTTTTACATCCAGACCCTCAGGGAATCTCCGGAGTATATCGAGACC